>AEMJ01000163.1 GCA_000166735.2 Leuconostoc inhae KCTC 3774
TTTCTGTCACAATTAAAGATTGTACTAGCCCATCAACTGGTGTAATCGCCTGAATACGATTTTCCAATAACGTTGCCGCTTGACGATTAGTGGTCACACGTACATAAACAGACTCTTGAATCATCAAAAACCCTTCGTTAATCAAACCTTTTCTAAAATGGCGATAATTACGCCGATCAGCGTCAGTTAAAGTTGGTAAATCAAAAAAATCATCACTCTCATTATACGATACCTCAAATTTCAAACCGCCATTCTGGTAATTTTAAACCATTATTTAAATAGTTTATTGCATCACGTACTAAAATAGTGATTGCATTAGTCACTAACATTTGTTGCCCATTGATTTCAATAACTTGGTTAATAACATCTACCAAAGCCAATTTGATATCTAAGTTTAGCGCCGTTTCATGTTCATATTTTTTTGCGACTGCATCAATCAACGGTCGAAACGGCTCCATTAAGTCAGAAGCCAAATTATAATCATTCTGTGCGCCATTATGATGAATACCCAACTCTGACAAATAACCTTGTAATACAATTTCTCTGGCAACTGCAGCCATCAAAATTTGATAG
>AEMJ01000162.1 GCA_000166735.2 Leuconostoc inhae KCTC 3774
AAGAACTTTCCCACCATTGTCGCCTGCTCCTGGTCCCCATATCTATGTCCCAATCGGCTTGACCGATAAAACGTAAATTATGTTCTACTACAAGAATGGTTAATTGTCGATGTAAAATAATATTTTTTAACAAATCAATCAATTCTTGAATGTTCGCTTCGTGTAAGCCACTTGTTGGTTCATCAAGCACGATAATTTGACTTTGCTTTGACAGTAAACATTTAGTTAATTTCAAACGTTGTAGTTCACCACCTGAAAGTGTGTTTAAAGACTGACCAACTTTCAAATAGTCTAATTTACAATCTTGTAATACCGACATGGTAGACTTTAACACAGGAAATAATGTCGCTATTTTACTAGCAGTCAGATTCAAAACTTGATGAATATTATAGCCATTGACGCTAGCCTGAAGTACCTCATCTGAATATCTGGATCCCTGACAAGCCTCACAAATTGAAGTCGCATCACCAAGATAAGCCAAGTCAAGTTTGATCACACCGAGTCCTTTACATACAGGACAGGCTCCCTTGCCATTGAAAGAAAACAGTGACAATGGTTTTTTAGTAGCATGTGCGAATTGTTTCTCAGTAGATCAAA
>AEMJ01000161.1 GCA_000166735.2 Leuconostoc inhae KCTC 3774
TCCGTAGCAGCAGCATTAGCTAATTGAGATTCAAGTGACTCTAACGTGCGTTGTGTTGCCTTTAATTCTGCTTGCATATCGGTCACTTTTACAGGGGCATCTGTTAGTTTTTGTGCTTTGACAGTCACTGCGATAGCTTTTAAAGCAGTTTCTTCTTCTTTGTATAACGCAAGTGCTTGTAAACCAGTTACC
>AEMJ01000160.1 GCA_000166735.2 Leuconostoc inhae KCTC 3774
ACGTTTTTAAATTCAATAATTGGTGTTGATATATTTGTCAATTCCCAACCCTCACTTTTAATCAATAAATCTATTGTAACAAGAAAAGCACACAACTTCACTGGTTGCATGCTTTTCTTGCTACAATATTTTATCTTTTTTCTCAACTATAACCATGGCAATAATCATTAGTATAAATAACACCAAAATAACAAATATTTGTGGTGTCCAACTGTGAAACCAAGAAAAAGCATAACCGAATAATGCTGGTCCTAGTGCTGCAATTAAGTAACCACCGCTTTGAACCATGCCAGATATTTGTGCTGTTTGACTTGGACTACTTGTTTTCAAACTAAATGTAGTTAATAAGTAAGGGAACAAGCCAGATGTGCTAACGCCAATTAATATATTGACTATTAACCAGTAACTAAAGGTCCCTACGGGATGCAATAACAACAAATAGCCAAACACACCACTCAAAGAAATAATGCTCATTAAAATTTGTCGCTGTTTGCGTGTCGACCGCGCAATGATCGTTGGTATAATCAATGCAAATGGTAAACCTATCAGGGAATTTAAGCCGGAAAAAATACCCGCAACAGCAGGTGACAAACCTGTCTGCACTGCCATAGTAGGTCCCCATGCCATTAAAACGTAAAACATCGCTGATTGCATGCCACAAAAGAACAATAACAGCCAAGCATATTTATTTTTCCAGACACTTATTTTTCTTGCGTCCGAATAACATGACTTGTTGAAACTTTATTTTGCTTATGTTTTACTGCAAATCTTTCATTTGGTAACCAAATTATTAACGCAATAAATAATGCTATACTCAGTATAATGATAAACATATGCCAATTAGTCATCGCTGTAATTGGTGCTGCCATACTAGCCCCCAAGGCTGTTGATAGCATCATACTGAATGTAAATAGTGATGTCATCGGACCAATTTTAGTTGGAAAATATGTGCGAATGACACTTGGTAATAAAACATTTAAATGTGCAATACCAATGCCAATTAACAATGTTCCAAAATACAAAAATGGTGTATTAATCACTCTAACAATTGAACCAATAATCATCAACCCTAACATCAATGCAAAAGCACGTTCTAAACCAAATTTTTGAGCAGTCTTCGGGGCAAGAGACGAAAATATAGCAAAAGCTATCAATGGAATGGTCGTTAACATCCCTAATTGACCTACTGACACATGCTGCGATTTAGCAATACTACCAAGAATTGGTGGAATTGATGTAAATGGTAAACGTAAAACCATGCCAACCACAATAATACCCAGAATCAAAAATTTACTATGTTCTTTATTCATACTATTCTCTATATTCCTTCAAATAAAACGGTATCACTCTCAAGAGCGATACCGTTTTTAATGAACCGTCGATCATCATACTAAAACAACGATAGTTCTATACTATTTGAAACATTAATCTTCTTTACCACTGTTTTTAATAATTTCTTCTTGAATATTCTTAGGCACAGCTTCATAATGGTCAAATACCATTTGGAATGTACCACGACCTTGCGTAGCTGAACGCAAAGTTGTAGCATATCCAAACATTTCTGACAAAGGTACCTTGGCCTTAACAGCCAAAACAGGTCCACGTGACTCTTGACCTTCAATCATACCACGACGTGCAGAAACATGTCCCATAACATCGCCAAGATTATCTTCAGGTGCAACAATGTCAACAGCCATAATTGGTTCCAAAATAACAGCACCGGCTGTTTTAGCAGCTTCTCTCAAAGCTAATGAAGCCGCAATTTTAAAGGCTGCTTCAGAAGAATCGACATCGTGATATGAACCATCATACAACTTCGCCTTCAAATCAACTAATGGGAATCCAGCCAAAGGACCAGCATTCAATGAGTCTTTCAAACCAGCTTCAACTGAAGGAATATATTCACGAGGCACGACACCACCAACAATAGCGTCATCGAATTCAAATCCTGCACCCTCTTCGTTTGGTGAGAATTCAATATAAACGTCACCATATTGACCCTTACCACCAGATTGACGCTTGAAGTAACCACGCGCCTGCACTGTTTTTGTAAATGCTTCACGGTAGGCAACTTGAGGTGCACCAACAGTTGCTTCAACGTTGAATTCACGACGCATACGATCAACCATGATATCCAATTGCAATTCACCCATACCAGCAATTAAAGTATCACCAGTTTCAGGATTTGTTGTTGCACGGAATGATGGATCTTCTTCTGCTAACTTTTGAATAGCATTAGACAACTTGTCTTGATCAGCTTTTGTTTTTGGTTCAATTGCTAATTCAATAACTGGTTCTGGGAACTCCATTGATTCAAGAATCAATTGATGATCAACAGATGTCAATGAATCACCAGTTGTCGTATTTTTCAAACCGATAGCAGCAGCGATATCACCGGAGAATACTTCTTCAATTTCAGTACGTGAAGTCGCATGCATCTGCAATAAGCGGCCAACACGTTCACGTGTATCTGAAGACGTATTTTGTACATATGAACCTGATTGCAAAGTTCCTGTATAAACACGCATAAATGTCAAACGGCCAACGAAAGGATCAGTCATGATCTTAAATGCTAAAGCAGCAAAAGACTTACTATCATCGGCAATCAAATCAATTTCTTCACCGGTTTTAGGATCATTCGCAATATAGGCTTTAACATCCAAAGGTCCTGGCAAATAATCAACAACAGCATCCAACATCATTTGGACACCCTTATCTTTATAAGCTGAACCGGCAAGCACTGGGTAGAATTGTAATGCCAAAGTAGCACGACGAACAGCTGCTTTCAATTCTTCAACTGAAATGTCTTCGCCTTCAAGATACTTTTCCATCAAGTCATCATCAACATCAGCAACAGCTTCAATTAATGTATTACGCTTTTCTTCTGCCAAATCTTTCAATTCAGCTGGAATATCGCGTGCTTCCCACTTTTCACCCAATTCATCAACTGGATAATAAGCTTCTTGTGTAATTAAATCAATAACAGCTTCAAAGTCATCTTCTGCACCAATTGGCCATTGGATAGCTTCAGCATTAACTTGCAAACGTTCGTGAATTGAATCCACTGACATTTGGAAATCAGCACCCATCTTATCCATCTTGTTGACAAATACGATACGTGGTACATCATATGTTGTTGCTTGACGCCAAACAGTTTCTGTTTGAGGTTCAACACCAGCAGCACCATCCAAAACCGCTACAGCACCATCCAAAACACGCAGCGCACGTTCAACTTCAATTGTGAAGTCCACGTGACCTGGTGTATCAATGATGTTCACACGATAGGGTGTTTTTTCGAATTGGTCAAAGAAACCATGCCAAACAGCCGTTGTAGCAGCTGATTGAATTGTGATTCCACGTTCCTTTTCTTGTTCCATGAAATCCATTTGTGAAGCACCGTCATGTGTTTCACCAATTTTGTGAATTTTACCTGTGTAGTATAAGATACGTTCCGTAGTTGTTGTCTTTCCCGCATCAATGTGGGCCATGATACCAATATTACGTGTACGTTCTAGTGGGTATTCACGTTTTGCCATTGTGAGTTATCTCCTGGTTTTTTGTTCTGTATGCAACAAAAAGCGACACAGAATTGTGTTCGCTTTTTGACGGTAAACACTGGTAGCATATTACCGTCTACTCTCATTTTACGCTATTTATTGTGTTTGGGAATAATTAAATTCTTAACAATCATAAATATTGTTAATGATACACAACGCAACACTAAATTGCGTCGTACGTTTTACCAACGATAGTGAGCAAATGCGCGGTTGGCTTCAGCCATCTTATGCGTATCTTCACGCTTTTTAACAGATGCACCAGTGTCATTAGCTGCATCCATAATTTCTTTAGCCAAACGCTCATCCATAGTATGTTCATTACGTAAACGTGAATAGTTTACTAACCAACGTAATCCCAATGTTGAACGACGGTCTGGACGAACTTCAATAGGCACCTGATAGTTAGAACCACCAACACGGCGAGCTTTAACTTCTAATACCGGCATAATATTTTCCATGGCTTGTTCGAAAACTTCCAATGGTTCGTTACCAGTAGATTCCTTGATACGATCAAAAGCATCGTACAAAATAGTTGAAGCTGTACCACGTTTACCATCAAGCATCAACTTGTTGATCAAACGTGAAACGAGTTTTGAATTGTAAATTGGGTCAGGCAAAACTTCCTGACGCTTAGTATAACCTTTGCGTGGCATTAGTCAGTCTCCTTCTTACTTCTTTGGCGCCTTTGTGCCATATTTTGAACGTGAAGTCATACGACCATCAACGCCCGCAGTATCCAATGCACCACGAATAACGTGGTAACGTACACCAGGCAAATCCTTAACACGTCCACCACGGATCAAAACAACCGAGTGTTCTTGTAAATTATGTCCAATACCTGGGATATAAGCAGTAACTTCATACAAGTTTGAAAGACGCACACGGGCATACTTACGCAAAGCAGAGTTAGGCTTCTTAGGTGTCATTGTTCCAACACGCGTAGCAACACCACGCTTTTGTGGTGCAACATTGTTTGTTGCTTTCTTTTTCATTGAATTGTAGCCAAAGTTCAAAGCCGGTGACTTTGACTTAGTCACTTGTGACTTACGAGGCTTGCGAACTAATTGATTAATTGTAGGCATTCTACGATCTCCTTAAGATTTTTATTAATAACACAGTTCCAGGTGTATCATAATTGTACTTAAACAAAAATGCCCACTAGAAATCTGCTGACAATTGCCTTTACAGCGCTATTCAGCACGTTGTGATGATATCACAGAACAGATTACTTAAAAGCACG
>AEMJ01000159.1 GCA_000166735.2 Leuconostoc inhae KCTC 3774
CTCAGCTTTTGAAGAGGCGACTGTGCCAATCAATACTTTTGTCATTCAAAATAGCCCCAATCATGAACTGGGCTCATATGTTAAATTATCTGAATTCACTGGGGGGATGGCAGTTCAAGATCAGAAGGTACTGGAAATTATTGAGAATCCTGCTGCCGGTTATCTATATCGAACTAACCAAGCGAATTTTAAGAAGATTCCCGGTAGTCCGATTGCGTATTGGGCATCTGATAAATACTTAGAAACTTTTAAAGACAGGATCATTTCAGATGTTGCGTTTGCTGGAATCGGTATGCGAACAGGTAATAATGCAAAATTCTTACGATTTTGGTATGAAGTCCGGATTAATAACTCAACTCTTTCCGACGCTAACATTGAAATAACACAGGCAAAAAATGGGTGCCATATAA
>AEMJ01000158.1 GCA_000166735.2 Leuconostoc inhae KCTC 3774
ATTTGTTGTGTCCATTGAAATATGGTTAATAGCACCCGGCTTGCCAGCAACTTCATCTTGTTGCCATGTTTCAATCACTAGATTGTCACGTTGCATAAAGATGACATTACCAACTGGAAAATCACCAGCCTTTTTAAAGCCTAACTTTGTCCAAAAACTCTCAGCAACTGCCAAGTCTTTGGTTGGGATACCAATATGTTGGACTCCTGAATAATAATCTGAAAATGACATGTGACATTCCTCCTATACTTTACGTTTTTGGCGGTTGACTACTTTGAGCCGCCACTTTCGAATCAAATACCTTGATGCTTTAGACCAGGAAATACAAACTTGTCTCCCCAACCTGTTATACCACCTTGAAATAGAAAGGCAAATACTGTTCCTAACC
>AEMJ01000157.1 GCA_000166735.2 Leuconostoc inhae KCTC 3774
TTATTATTTAATTAACAATATCTAACATTATACCTTTTTAGGCAATAAAGTGTTATTTATTAAAAACGTGTCAAAAAACAACCAAATGGTTGTTAGATATATTGTCCTTATTTAGTTATTATGAACACGCGCCAATGATGCTGCACCAATGACACCCGCATCATTACCTAACTCGGCTAATTTAACACGCGTCGTACTTCTGACTGTTGGGAATGCAAATATTTGCCAATTTTTTTCTACTCGAGCTCGCAAAAATTCACCTGCCGCCGCAACACCACCACCAATAACAACGGCTGATGGGTTTAATATGTTAGACATAGCTGCTGTAGCATAGCCTAAGTAATAGGCGACTTTATCAATGACCTTATTAGCCAAAAAATCACCATCTTTTGCTAAATCAAACACAATTTTTGAAGTGACTTCATCACCGTTAGAAATTAATTGT
>AEMJ01000156.1 GCA_000166735.2 Leuconostoc inhae KCTC 3774
AGCAGGCGGGTTAGGGGTATTAGGATTCAATGCCGGACAAGACGAAATTTTAGATACGCCTGAAGAAACGAAAGAAAACATGCGAAAAGAGATACGTAAGGTTCGAGAAATTACGAATAATCCTATTGGATTAAATATTTCTCCTACTAGCAGTCCTATTGATGACGTATTTACACAGCCGATGTTTGATTTAATGGTAGAAGAGCATGTTCCTGTAGCTATTATGGTGGGAAACTTAGATACTGAATGGATTCTTAAATTTCATGAAAAAGGTATAAAAGTTGTGTTTAGAGCAGTAAATCCAACAAAAAAGAATACCCAAGAGGCAGTGCAGGCTGGCGTTGATATTATTGTGGCTACCGGCTTCGATGAAGGTGGAACGATTCCTGCCAAAGCAATTGGAACGTTTTCAATGATACCAATGATTGTTGATGCAAGTGAAGGAAAAGTTCCGATCATGGCCGCTGGGGGAATCGTTGATTCTCGAAGTGCTCAAGCAGCATATGCTCTTGGAGCGGAGGGAGTTTATGTAGGAACTGCATTTCTATTATCAAAAGAATCACCATTAGCTGAAAACATTAAAAAATATGGCGGTAAAAATGACGGCTGAGGACTTACTTTTGTATAGAACTATGCCAGCTTACTACCGATCTTTACCAGGTGATTTGCCCAATAAGTTATTGGAAATGTCAAAAAGTGGTGCAACGGAAGAACAAATTTATAAAGCTCAAAATGGTTACATTGGCATGCGAGATGGTATGTTGTTTGGAGATTTGACGAAGGGCTTCGCGTCATTCGGACTAGGTATTACTTTTATTAATAAAATTGAATCAGTAGCAAGAATCATGGATAAGTTAGTCAACAATACACATAATTAAATTTCTAAAATGGTGGCTCTTGAAAATGGGGCTTCTTTTTATTTATAGCTGTTAAATACCAGTGAAAGCTATCCAAAATGATAATCTTATTGCCAATTTATTGGTTGGTGCTTGGTCGGGCGTTGCTTCATCTGGAGTAAATGAAACAGCAAACAAAAGTATGGATGCTATTGTATCGACTGTTGGCAATCTGATTACAAAGTCTAAGTAACATTAA
>AEMJ01000155.1 GCA_000166735.2 Leuconostoc inhae KCTC 3774
TTTAAGTTGCGTACAGATAAAGTTGTCAAACAATTTGATGGACTTGACTCATATGGTGCTAAAGTGAATGGCAAGTTGACTGTATCTGAAAACGTGGCAGATTTGGGTGGTTTAGCAGCCGCATTAGCAGCCGCTAAACTAGATTCAGACTTCTCTGCAGTCGCATTTTTTTGAGAGTTGGGCAACAATTTGGCGTATGAAAGCACGTCCAGAATATATGCGCTTATTAGCTGCGTCTGATCCTCATGGACCAGCAGCCCTGCGCGTTAATGTACAAGTTAAAAATTTTGATGAATTCTTTGATGCATTTGACGTGAAACCTGATGATGACATGTGGTTAGCGGCAGGCGAACGTGTGCAAATTTGGTAAGGTAATTTATATTAATGGTCACAAGTCATAGATATCAGCATAATTATCTTGTTTGAAAAATAAAGAATGTTATTAATGTTTTATTTGAGCTCTACGTAATGTGTCAATTTCCACTCAATGCTATTTGATATTTGGTATACTTATAGTTACACCATAAAAGGGATAGTAAATGGAGATTATGAGTAAAAAATGGAGTAGTTATAGCGATAGTAGCTTTGTTAGTTGCGCTTGTTCCGATTATTGAGTTGTGGCATACCAAAACAGTGTATTCTGGAGCTGATTTACAATTTCACATTAATCGTATTCATGAATTAGTGACACAAGTTCGTTCGGGGAATGTTAATTTTATTTCTTATGCGTCATTTAATAGTGTTGGTAGTGGCGTGCAATATTTTTATCCGTCATTAACGTTAGCACCAGCAATACTCGTGTTTTATTGATTAAAACAGTGTGACAGCATATTATATAACGTTAGGTGTCTATGGGAT
>AEMJ01000154.1 GCA_000166735.2 Leuconostoc inhae KCTC 3774
ATCAACACATCAATTACACAGTATTCATAGCGCCACCGCCATGCAGAAATACAATTGTGAGGATTTTGTTACTGTGCAAATAATAAACTGTCATGTTAGTGACTGACATGATGTACTCCTTTCAATTTTTAATTTGTAGCAACATCAGCGTTTAAGTAATTATAAGACGTTATTTTAATTGACAGCTTTAATTATTATCTTTTGCCAAAGACACGACTAGACAAAAAAATCCCACAGACTAAAAAATTAGTCTGCGGGACGAAATCTCGTGTTACCACCCGGTATTTATGTGCTCAAATTATTTTATAAACACACCTCTAATCAGTCGCTATCAGTATGTTGACATCTTCATGTACATACTTTCAAGGAACTCATGTCGCTATAACGGGCTCTCCCGAGTATAGTTTATGTGTTATCTATCGATTCACACTCACCATACGATAACTCCAAGACCATTTTCTTAATTTGCTCACCATTTACTTTCACCAACCGTAAACTCTCTTTGCGTGCTAAACTAATACTTATCTCTTCAACGTTGTAATTATATTATCTAAATTTTTCATTTATTTT
>AEMJ01000153.1 GCA_000166735.2 Leuconostoc inhae KCTC 3774
TAAGGCATTCACGTAATCAATGCCAGCGTCTTGTGTATGGCCGCCGTTTGACAGTATGGCGATTGTATAATTAACGTTATCATTTTTTACATGTCCGATGCTATTAACAATTGCATTTTGGTAGTTATCATTAAGCGGTAACCAACCGTTTTTAAGTTCTACTACGGTGTCATCGCTAACGCCAGTGGATATACCCCAATCTTGATCTTCATTCACATGATTCATTAAGTTAATAATATAATTGCTGTCTGATTGAGATATTATTTTATGGCGATAAAACAGTTCATTTAATAATTTCAACTGATCTGTTGCTGTTGTTTGAGTCAATCCCCAAGTTTGATTAATGTTAGAATTTTTCATATCTAGTTTTTGGAATAATTTAGGAAACTGATAAATACCACCGAGTGACACCGTCATTTCAGTAGTGGCGTCATTGTCTGAGTCTTCAATCATTTGTGTTGCTAATATTTTGTCATCGTCGGTTAGTTCACCGAGAGACATTTTATACGTGAGAATAAATACTTTGATGATGCTAGCAGTGGGATACTTGTTTTTAGAACCATGGGTAAATTTATATACTTTACCTGTTTTTTTGTCATAAACTGCAATTTGAGCGTTTTTTATATCATCTGTATCGACTTTGGACCATGTACGTTGTAATTGTCGATTTAAATTAGTGGCTGTTGTTTTATTATTATGAGTTGTTTGCTGATCGTAATTTGTAGAGGCACCTAGCACAAGTGCAACAACAATAATGACAGCGGCGATGGCTAATTTTGTTTGTCAAGCATCAGTTACTTTTTAATTTTCTAATATTCATGAGGACGGGCCATGGTTTCTTGATTTGAGATTGCTGTATTAATCGTTTTCACTAAATCGATTAATACAGGTACCGTTAATGTACCATATTCACCA
>AEMJ01000152.1 GCA_000166735.2 Leuconostoc inhae KCTC 3774
ACTTTTTAATATATGATAGTTTTAATTAAAACGCAACAGTATCTAACGCTGACAAACGTTCCTCTGTTGTTTTACGATTTGATAAGAAAGCTGCCATTCTAGCATCGTGTAAGTAACGTTTAGCAGAAAGATCGTTACCTCGCTTTTTCTCGACATTAGCCAACATCTCACTCAAATCCGGAACCCAGAACAGATCAACACGTTTGCGCAATGCTAATAAACCTTCTTCTAGTATTTGCGCTGCCTTATCTAATTCATTTTGCTCAATCAAAAACTCGGCATAGTACTGACGGCCTTGCAGTGCCCCGTGAAATTCTAATTCGTTTGCCGTCAATAAATTAGGCTCCAGTTCATAGGCCAGGCTAAACTTTTCCTTAGCAGTTTCAATATCACCTTGTAAGTAATAGTTTGTTCCCATTTGACGATAAGCATAAAACGAATAAAAATCTCCCAAAGATGGTGTTTTTTATCTACTGCTAAGTTAGCGTAATAAATTACTTTCGCAAAATCCTTTTTATTGTAGCATTCATCAGTCGCTTTTAAAATATAATAAGCTTGAATTGTAGGTGAATTTTGGCTCAAGGCTTTTTCAAATTCTGAGAACTCAGCTAAAGCATCATGCTTCATTTGCAATACAACTTTTCCCAATAATTCTTTAGCTTTTTGCGTTAAAAAATCACCGGATACAAATTCTGAAATTTCCAAATTCAAGCGGTCTAATATAGCCAATAATACATCAGCATTAGGCACACGATTTTGGTTTTCAACTAAAGAAATTGTGGCTTGTGTTGTGATACCTTCTGCTAATTCAACTTGCGACAAACGCATTTTTTTACGTGCAGTACGGATGGCTTTACCATCAAAACTGTCTTTTCTACTATTTTTTACCATTAATTAAACTTCCCTATCTTTTCTTCACCCAAAGTAACAAATTGATAACTTAATTGCGCATTTTTTTCAAATTCTGCAAAACCATATGTTATTAACATATCTACAAGCTTTACATTATCAATATCTGAATAATCCCACAGTCGTTTAAACAACGACATATTTGTAAAACCAGGCAATGTATTTGGTTCCCCTAGATATGGTACATTGTTCTCATCTAACAAGAAATCCATCCTTGCCTCACCTCGTAAATTCAGAACTTTATAAGCTTGTATAGCCATATCTTTTACTTCATTTGTTACAGATTCTGGTAACTTCGCAGGAATTTCAAAAAGCACATCTGAATTATCGACAAACTTATTATTGTAATCATACCATGCATCACCAGAACCTTGATTTGGTAATGTATGCGCCCCAATTTCCGATACAATTGGCTCTTCGTTACCAATCACACCAACTTCCAGTTCTCGTGATCCTTTGACAGCTTGTTCAACTAAAACTTTATAGTCATATTGAAATGAATCTGACAGAGCTGCTTCAAATTCAACTGCATTTTTAGCACGAGAAATACCAACAGAGGAACCTTGGTTAGCTGCTTTGACAAAAACAATATCACCGAGTGCTGCGACAACTTTTTCCCACGTCCATTCTTTAGCAGTCTTAGGATCGAGAACTACATATTTTGTATTACGAATACCATTGACTGTCAATAACTCTTTGGTCATCGCCTTATCAAAACTCACTGCATGACCGCGTAATGGTGCACCAACATAAGGTTTGTTCAATAATTTAAACAATCCTTGTAGTGTACCATCCTCACCCAAATTACCATGTACAACTGGGAAAAATATATCGAAATCGCCACCTTCGCTTAATGCACTAATGCGAGCCAATGGATCAGTCGTATCAATTTTTGCCATGTAGGCATCAACAATTGGTTGTTCATCTTCTAATGCTAGCACACGGTTTGAACTTTCTGGATCTAAAAAGTAGCCATTTTGTGCAATTGCAAAAACCGTTATTTCGTATTTCCCGGTTGCTTTAATTGCATCATAAAAATTTTGAGCCGAACGTTTTGATACATCGTGTTCTGATGAATTACCACCAAATAATAAAGCAACATGTTTTTTAGTCATTATATTTCACTCCGAATTTTATTATATCAAAAATGAGGTAATATTGCTCAACATACCTTTTTAAGTTAAGTAATCTTTTGTTTGTTCAGCATAATCATACAATTTTTTTGGTACGTTTTGTGATCCACGCAAAATAATTTCGTGAAAAAAACGTGACCTATTATATAATTGATGCCATTGTGCTTCTGTTTTCAAATCACGCTGCGTGACAAGATCTTTTCGCCATAATTTCAATGTTAATAGGATATAATCAGCATACAGTTCATGAGCATTAGCCGCATATATAACAACTTCAACTAATCGCTCAGTTTCACCCATCATTAACGGTTGTTTCAATTCACGATAACCAGCTAACATACTTGCCAACAAAAATAATTTATCCGCACGCATTAGTTGTGGCATCATAAAAAGTTCAGCCAATACATTTCCAATATGCGTAAATGCGTGTGCCCAACCGTTTGTACCAATAAACCCTCGTGTATCACGTTCAAGAGCCACATATAAAGCTACTTGGTTAATAACAAGATCCATTTGATCTGCAGACATAAAGTGTATTTTAGTTCGTTGTGTAAAGAGCAATAACGATAGCACTAATATGCTGAACGATCGGCCATAAATCCCATCATTTTCTGGTTCTAAAATATGTGAAAATAATTGTTCATCTGACACAAGACGTTGCGTTAATAAACGAAGTTGATCTTCAGAAATCAACTCATTTTGTATTATATCACTTAGAAACAAAAAAGCACCTGTATCACGATATTTTGGTAACGGGTTGGCTAGTTGTGTGATCGCTAACTGTATATCTTCATCAGAAATTGTCGTTACTTTTATATTATCTAACATCCCCTCAGTGCGTATATCTAACTGATGATCGTATGTTTGAAATCGCTCCAAAGCATGTTCGCCATTTTTAGGTAACACAACTGGCGTAGTGCCTTGAGATGGCAACGTCATCAAATTGTCTGACATTAGTGGACCTAATGATTGAAATATATCACCCTTGCGCGTTTTTTGACGTAAAACACTAAATTTTTTTGATTTCTTTTAGTTCATCCATTAAATTGAAAATCCTGTTGCTTCTTTAAAAGTGTCATTTTGTTGCTGATAACCAATTGTTAGAATTAAACCCACGCCAATTAAGTTACCAAGTAACGAGGAACCACCTTGAGATATAAATGGTAATGGGATACCAGTTAATGGTAGCAACCCAATACTCATACCAATATTTTCAAAAACATGAAACAAAACCATCATGACAACACCCGTTGCAATATAAGCATAAAAAGCGTTTTGTGCTTTAAATGTTGCTCGTATCAGTCTATAAATCAGGCCAAAATACAAGGCAATTAATATTGCCCCACCAATAAAGCCAAAACTTTCGCCAATAACTGAAAAAATCATATCAGATTCTCGAACTGGCACATAGACTTTTAAATTGCCAAACCCATTACCAGTTAGTTGTCCAGATCCAATTGCCTTTAAACTCTGAAATGTTTGGTATCCTGAAGCTGATGTATCTTGATCCGGATGCAACCAAGTTTGAATACGATCAAATTGATATAATTTAAATCCCAATGCATCCAGAATTATTTTGCCAGTAGCTGAGGTCACAAGTGCTAGTAATGTCACACCTATCGTTGCTACGATACCAATCACAGGTGCTAAAATTCGCCACGTAATGCCAGAGACCAAAGCAACACCTCCAAATATAGCAATAAATACTAACAATGTTCCCAAATCGTTTTGCAAGGCAATTAGCACAGCAATTGGCAAAAACCAAAGTGCCATTTTTCCTAACAAAAGTCCGTCCGATCGCGTTGTATGATGTTCGTATAATCTATTATGCTGTGCAACAACTCGACTCAACATTAAAATAAATGCTGGTTTAACAACTTCAGATGGTTGAAATGAAATAGGCCCTAGAACAAACCAGGATTTAGCTCCTGTTAAATTTGCCATCTGCCTGTCATACAGAACTAAAACAGCAACTAATAAAAAGATACCTAACCCATAAGCTATCGGTGCCAAACGCCAAAGTTGAGAGGCATCAAAACGTAATAGGAATATAATAATCAATGTGCCAATTATCCAAAAACACCTTGCACAATGGTCGTTCTTAAAGCCATTTGCATCGTTCCATACTGAGAATGGAGTGCTGCTTGAAAAATAGAACTCAATCCAATAATCATAAATAATAATAGCGCTAAAATAATACCCCAGTCTAGTTCTGAACCGGATGTACGGCTACTCATTTGTCGTGATGGTGTACGCTGCATGTTGGTGTTCCTCGTCTATGTACAAGCCCTCATCATAAATATGATAAGGGCTTCTGTCATTATATTATTGATATAAATTAAAACTAGCTAGAATAGCCTGTAAAGCGTCATCCTGTGTCTTAGCTTGATTAATAACTGCTTGTTGTCCAAAATACCCCACAAAACCGCGGTCTGCTTTTTCGATATAACCAACTTGTTTATTATCAATCATCACTTGCGTTTGGTCTGTCACAACTACAAGGTCTACACTAAAATTTTGATTCTTTTTCCGCATTTTATAACCCTTTACGATTTGATTTCATGTGTTCAAGCAAAGCGCCTGCTCCCTTGGCAACATTGTCAAGTGGTGAATCAGAAACAACGACTGGCACTTCTAATGCATCAGCCAGTAATTGATCCATGCCATGAAGAAGTGCCCCACCACCTGTTAGCATAATCCCACGATCAATAATATCTGCTGCCAATTCTGGGGGGAGTTTTGACAAAACTGAATGTGCTGCGCGAACAATCTGTTGTAGTGTGTCATGTAACGCTTCTTCTACCTCGTTAGAGTGAATTGTAATCGTCTTTGGCATACCTTCGAAATTATCACGACCACGAACTTCCATAGTCAAAGGTTCATCAACAGGCAATGCAGAACCAATTTGAATTTTAATTGTTTCTGCTGTCCGTTCACCAACAATTAAGTTATGGTGTTTTTTTAAGTAAGCAACGATATCAAAGTTCATTTTATCACCAGCCACACGAATTGACTCAGAAACAACGATATCCCCCAATGACAGTACAGCAATATCCGACGTACCACCACCCATATCAATAACCATGGATCCAATTGGCTTAAAAATATCTAATCCTGCACCAACTGCTGCAACTTTTGGTTCATATTCTAAATATACTTTGGCGCCACCAGCTTTTTCAGCAGCTTGAATAATAGCTTTACGCTCAATTTCAGTAATATTAGTTGGTGCACAAATCATAATATTTGGCTTCGACATGAATCCCTTCACGTTAAGTTTGTCCACAAAATACGTTAGCATCGCTTCCGTCACATCAAAGTCCGAAATAACACCATCTTTTAGCGGCCGCACGGCACGAATATTTCCTGGTGTCCGGCCTACCATACGATAAGCTTCTGAACCAACTGCCAACACGCGATCGGTCTTGTCATCAACTGCCACCACTGATGGCTCATTTAATACAATGCCCTTGCCTTCTACATAAATGAGAACGTTGGCTGTTCCCAAATCAATGCCAATATCTTTTGCCATGTTTAATCTCCAAATTTAGTATTTTAATAAATGAGTACATACGTACCGACTTGTCTATATAATCTAATCAATTATACCATAATTATGAGGTGCTTTTGGACTACTTTCCAAACACTGCGCTTGGCATTGCTAGTATCCAGTTAGTCAGGGAGATAAAAAAACTTGCTAACAAATAACCAACCACAATTGCCATAACAATCTTCAAAAACATCGCTTGCGTGGGCGTATATGGCATAAATTTTGCAAAATTTATTGGTCTTATTAACCAAAAAACAAAATAGACAGCAAGTATGTTAATACTCAACATAAATATTGGACTCATAGTATTATCGGTCTTTCTTGATTATTATCAAATTCTTTCAGCTTAACTTTTAAAACGCCTGTATTTAGATAATGTCGTGGTTTTATTATATCAATAAGTTCGTGCTTTTTGTAACTTATCCAGTAAAATTTTACGCAATTGCTAATAAAAAAGCCTATAAGCTTTTTTAACTCATACGCCTTCTTTATCGATGTTTTGTCAAATCAACATCTTCCAATTTAATTTTTTTGTCTTATAACGAATTTTATAGGTCACAAACAAAATAATAAATAGTGGAACTGATAAATACGTCACAGCTATTTTTTCCCAATTTAAATTCGTGAAGCTTGCAGGATCTTGACCAATAATAACACCCATCGAAATAATCAAAGCAAATATTGGGCCAAAAGGAAACCATTTAGCTTTATATTTTAGATCACTTAATTGTTTACCTTGAGCAATATATGCTCGTCGGAAACGATAATGCGAAATTGCAATTCCAACCCAAGCGATAAAACCTGTCAAACCTGAAGCATTCACTAACCACGTATAGGCTACCGATCCACCTTTAGTGTTAGAAATAAAAGCTAACAAGCCAATAATAGTTGTTAGAATTAACGCTGCAACCGGCACCCCACGCTTTGATAGCTTAGCAAATATTTTAGGCGCTTCGCCTTTACGTGCCATAGCATACAGCATACGGGTTGACGCGTAAGAACCAGAATTTGCTGACGACACAATTGATGTTAAAATAACTGCGTTCATTAAACTTGCAGCAAACGCAATTCCTGCATTTTTAAAAACAATTGTAAATGGTGATACAGCAATATTTTCTGTAGAAGAACTTAGCAAGCGTGGATCACGGTAATATACCAAGGCTGAGATAACAAAAATTGCTAAAATATAGAACAATAGAATACGCCAAAATACTTGATTAATTGCTTTTGGCACTGATTTATCAGGATTTTCTGCCTCACCGGCAGTAATACCAATTAATTCTGTTCCTTGAAATGAAAAACCAGCAACAACAAAAACTGACAAAATAGCTTGTGGTCCGCCAACAAAGCCATGGTTACCAACAGATAAGTTTTTCATAACATTCACATCAGAATGTATAACACCAAAAAATCGTGGCCAATCCAACAATAAGAAAGGCAATAATTGTGATTACTTTAATCATTGATAGCCAAAATTCTGCTTCACCAAACGCGCCGACTGAAAATAGATTAATTAAAAAAATGAATACTAAGGCAACGGCTGAAAAAATCCAACCTGGTACATCAGGAAACCAAAATTTCGATACCAAGCCAACCGCTACAATATCGACAGCTAATGTAATTGCCCAGTTAAACCAGTAATTCCACCCCATAGCAAAACCCAATGCCGGATCAACATATTTGCCAGCATAATCAGAAAAGGAACCTGAAGTCGGCGCGTAAGTTGCCATTTCACCCAAACTTGTCATTAAAAAGTAAACCATGACACCGATAGCCAGATAGGCCACAATTGCACCAAAAGGCCCTGCCTGAGCCACTGTAGCACCAGAAGCAACAAAAAGTCCCGTCCCAATTGACCCTCCTAAAGCTATCATAGATACATGGCGTGTTTTCAAATTACGTTTCATACCATCTTGTTGCTCGCTCATAAAAAAATCTCCCTAGTCGGGGCAAATAAAAAGCCCCTTTCTAAATACATAGAAAGAGGTTCAAAAAGTCATTGTTTAATCAACTTTTCAAAGCACATCACGTTGCGTGACAGTCTAACAACTATTAATTGTTAGCCCAGTATTATTCTGCCAAGAATAACACTTCGGCAACCGTCCCTTTTACGTCAATTCAACATCCTTGGCGGACTCATTCACGTGACTCATGTTGGTTGCAACCTCTTTGATAACTTGAATATCATATCATTTTTAAATTAAAGTGTCAATTTCTAATACATGTCGCCAATGTTTGGCACGTTTTCGATATTGATATTCACTCAATTGCCACCAGAAATAACCAAAAATAATGATCCTAAACCGCTTGAAAATGGCATGTCGTTACGTTGTATACAGGCCATTAACATTAGCCACCAAAGAAAAATAGTAACCATTGTCAATCCCTGACGCATCCGGCGATTCTTAACAAGATTTGGCATAATAATCACGGCTATAGTTGCTAATAATTGTAACCACCATAATAATAGTATATTAGGTATGGCTGGCCCAAGCTTGGGACCTGATAACCAGTGGATTTGCAGAATAAATGATATTGTCAACGCTAGCAGCATTGACAGCACTTGTGTGATAATAAACCACCACATAGCAATTTTATAATTCATAAAATAAAGTAAACTAGATACAAGCACCATAGCGGGCACCAAAATCCAATAGTGAGCAAATAAGCCACCAAAATTTATCCAATTTTGTACGCCATGTGGGATTAAATTTTGGATGACCAAAGATGCCCCATTATCAATAACATGCATAAATAACATATCAAATCTGATTTGAATTGCCAAAAATAGAAACAATGCACTAAAGACAAGTATTAGTAATTTTCTTAGTTTATCAGGCTGTATTAACATTCTATTAACTCTCTTGTTTATTTACCACGATAATTGTACCATTATATACAATGTTGTCTTTTAAATTGTTAATTTTTGTTATAATTTAATATTGTCTTTATCTCTGCCTAGTATCATGAAAATATGTGATTTTTAATTATCATGCACTAATTGCGCAATACTAACTATCAGGAGAGCTTCCATCATGGAACCTAAACCAAACTCACGTTTAAATCGTCATCAAAGTCCCAGTCACAAATTGCGTAATAGTATTCTTTTTTTAATGGCAATACTATTAATCGTTGTTAGCTTCTTTATATGGCGAACAATCAGTAGCACAAAAGGTGTTGTTGACAAATCTTATGCTGGCGCTGGTTTAACTAAATCTCGTAATGTCTCTAATGTTATTAAAAGTGGCCGTCCTATTTCAATCTTATTGTATGGTACAGACACTGGTGAACTAGGACGCACATATCGTGGCCGTACGGATTCGATGATGTTGCTCTTGATCAACCCAAAAACAAAACAGACAACCATGGTTTCATTACCTCGTGACGCAATGGTTTCTATTGTCGGATATGAAGATACATTTCCTCAAAAACTTAACGCAGCTTATGCCTATGGCTCAACAGCAACATCAATTAAAACCGTAGAAGCATTTCTAAACATTCCAATTGATTTTTATGCTTTGGTCAACATGGGCGGCTTAGCCAACATGGTAAATCAGGTTGGTGGTATTTCAGTTGATTCACCACTCGATTTCACGTATAGTCAAGAAACTGCCCACGATTATGGTCCTAATCTTTACAGATTCCATAAGAACAGTGACAAATATGAACATTCTGATGATAATGGTAAAACTTGGTCTAAGTCAAAAACAAAGATGAACGGTGACGCTGCGTTAGCTTTCTCTCGCATGCGTTATGATGATCCTGAGGGCGACTATGGCCGTCAAAAACGTCAACGTATCGTCTTAGAAGGTTTAATAAAAAATCTGCCAATGTCTCAACGTTGTTAAACAAAGAATTTATGTCCACTATTTCAAGCAACGTTCGCACAGATTTAACTTTTGGTGATATGACAACAATGGCTAGCAAGTACATCGATGCTAAAAATGATATTATTACTGAACATATGCAGGGTGTAAGCACAAGTTACCCTGATTCTGAAGGCAATAACGTGTCTTATGAAGTTATCCCTCAAAAAGAAAAACAACGTGCAACTAACTTAATACGTGAAGCTTTGGGCTTAAAATATGAACAAACTGGCCTACCATATGGTGGGGAGATACCTGCTGGATTATCAACAACTGCCACATCTTTACGTCCAGTTGGAGACAACAGTACTGCAACAAGTACTAGTGACAAGTGACACAGGTATACGATTTCGCACAAAATAATAATCATGAATCAATTAAAAAACTAGCATGCAACGGCAATTCAGTTGCGTGCTAGTTTTTTAATTAATTACTATCCAAAATAGTCTATCCCCATTGCATGGCGAACATCTTTCATCGTTTCTTCTGCAATAACATTAGCACGGTTAGAACCCTCTTGTAACATACGCAAAACAGCAGGTATATCTTGCGCATACTCTTGACGACGAACTCTAATTGGTGCCATTTCAGCTTCCATAACTTCAATGAGATACTTTTTAAGTTTCATGTCCCCTAAACCGCCAGCTGTGTACTGATCTTTTAAATCCTGCACATGTTGCTTATCAGTGTCAAAGATGTCTAAATAAGTAAAAACAATATTACCTTCAACATGCCCTGGATCGGAAATGTTAATATGCAGTGGATCTGTATACATAGCTTTCACTTTTTTTGCCATTGTA
>AEMJ01000151.1 GCA_000166735.2 Leuconostoc inhae KCTC 3774
GGCTTCAATATATAGATAGCCACTAGATGCATTGGAACCCGATATTTCTAATCCCTTTAACCGTCGATTTTTTTTACTTAGTATCTTTTGATAGGCATCTACAGCATCTAATCGATAAATCATATTATAGTTATCACGATGTGTCGCTGAGTAATTAATGAAAAATAGAGGATTAAATTTTGCTAACCCAACGCGTGTTGCATTCAGTTCAGCTTTTGACCCATTTCCTAAAACCGATTGCGGTTCATCAATGATCATTATTGGATGGGTTGCTGAAATGACATCAATAGGGCGTCTACCACGGAATTGATCTAATACCATGTCGATTCGTCGTGCATCAGCTCCACGTGCGTTAAACGCCTGTGTATTGACGATCATTACATTGATACCCGCATCGCTCGCAAATGCCTCAATTTGATCAAGGTGACTAGAATTATAAATAAAGTAACGAACACCAATGCCATATGATTGTTTAAAATGTTCGGCGGTAGACT
>AEMJ01000150.1 GCA_000166735.2 Leuconostoc inhae KCTC 3774
TCCTCATTTATGCCATAGCGTGCGTGTAAGGTTTCTCCTAATGCACTTTTTGCATGCTTTGTTGCGCAAGTAACCGTGCATTTTCCTCACTGATGCCATCCGTTTGATAGTGTTGTATCAGAAATTGAGCTTCTTGTGAAAAATTATTAACTAGCGCACTTCTTTGTTCGTCTTTAGCTGAACGCTCTGAATCTAATTGTGAATTTACGGATACATACTCACCTGTGGCCATTGAAAAAGTACCGGCGATTGTTGCTGTCAGGCCAGCCAGAAAAATTGTCCAAGTATTCATTGAGGCCCCATAAACACCAAAAACAACGCCAGCAATTGAAATAATACCGTCGTTCGCTCCCATCACAATGGCACGTAGAATATTTATTTTTTACTAATTTGTATATCCATGTGTAAATTATAACATTTTATTTTACGGTTAATTACAAGAATTAAATGAACATTACAAATTACTGCAAGACATGCCGTGGTGATACACAGTTGATTATTTTCATTGATCTTATACTGATCAAATAAGTGGTTTGGTCTCATTATTTGACGCCCACTAATTAAGTATAAGATCATGTATTTGTGCTATAATGAGCAAAGGAGGAATTAAATAATGACTAACAATGAGATGAAGTTGAAAGATTACGGACCACATCCATTTGCTGTTGACCTTAGTCAGGCGGCTATAAAAAATGTTAATTATCGCACAACCTTGTGGACAGGAGATCATTTTCAAGTTACTTTAATGGCAATTCCACCTAATGGTGGTGATATTGGAATGGAAATTCATCATGGTAATGACCAGTTTATTTATTTAGTTGAAGGTGTCGGACATGTTCAGATGGGAAAAGATAGAGAGAAATTGACTATTGATAAGG
>AEMJ01000149.1 GCA_000166735.2 Leuconostoc inhae KCTC 3774
AAAACGGTAATATGTCCGAACAACAAATAGTTGATCAGGCATGTGGACATATCAGAGATAACGTTGCGGCAAGCAAAGTGCAGCGTGACGTGGCGCGTAGTTTTAGGGCGTTATTAATTAAACAACATTTATCTGAAAATGGCTTGATATTATGGCGTCAACTTGCAAACTCTGACGTCAGTATACCAATGCGATTCTTTGTTGGTCATTAAGTTGTCGTATACTAATCAAAATCGTTTAATTTGGTACATAATTCTAAAATAGCTTGCCCTTTTGGAGAAAGTTTATAAATCACGCGCAAAGGAATACGTTCAACAACAGTACGACTGATCATGCTGTCTTTTACCATATCTTGTAGCCGTTCTGTTAGAACTTTTGTGGGATAGGCTTGGTAAACTCTGATTTAATTGATTGAAGCCAGTCACTTTAAAATCATTAATTGAAACAAGTATGTCAATGGACCACTTAGCAGCAAAGAGCTTAATGGTCTTTTTTGATTGGTCAGAAATAATAGCAAACACCCCCCAAGGTATAAGGCACATAAAAGTGCGTTATTTAAAAAATTCAAACAATATAGTAATATTATTCACAT
>AEMJ01000148.1 GCA_000166735.2 Leuconostoc inhae KCTC 3774
GGAATCATGGCAGAAACAGCAATGAATGTTACTTTTCCAGTCTTATCAAAAGAATTTCATACTGACTTGAATGCCATCCAGTGGGTGACCACTGCTTATTTACTTGCTGTGACGATCATGGTAACAACAAGTTCTTATCTTATTAAACGTTATAGTAGCCGTCATCTCTGGTTGGTTAGTATCGCTTTTTTCGTAATTGGCACATTAATTTGTGGATTTTCATCCAATTTGACGTTCTTAATTTTAGGGCGCGTATTAGAAGGTATTGCTGCTGGTATTGCCATGCCACTAGTCTTTAATATTGTTGTGGCAACAGTACCAGCTGCAAAAATTGGCGCTTGGATGGGTCTAGCCTCGATGATAATTAGCTTGGCCCCCTCTTTTGGACCAACGTACGGTGGTGCCTTAGCCGATACATTTGGTTGGCGGTCGATCTTTTTTATTTTGTTGATTGCGCCAACAATATCTTTGTTGTTAGGTTGGAAAACAGTGCATGAAATAAAGCGCCATCAAGTACAAGGCGCCTTTGATGGATTGGCTTTCTTAGCATTAGCCCTATTTTTAGCAAGTGCCTTACTGTTAGTCAATAAACTAGAGGGTGGGCGCGTTGATTGGACATGGTTCATTATAGCGATTGTCACACTAATTATATTTGTTATTCGGGGGATGACTTCCAAAGCTAATTTCTTAAACCTCAAGCTATTTGTACAGCCAAAGTTCATCGCGTTGTTAATACCTATTTCCTTGTATATGTTCATTTTACTAGGTTTAAATCTTATTATTCCGACTTATTTACTAGTACTTTTTACACGCTTCAAGTTTTTTGGGCAGGATTTTCTTTGCTCCCAGGTGCATTGATTGGCGCGCTCTTAGCACCACTATTTGGTCGTTTATATGATCTAAGAGGTCCTAAATTACCATTATATTTAGGAAATGGTATTTTTACAGTTGTCATCGTTATCATGACTTTATGGATTCCAAA
>AEMJ01000147.1 GCA_000166735.2 Leuconostoc inhae KCTC 3774
GTATTGGAAATCAGATATAATTTAGTTGTCGAAATTAATGTTAATGATAGTCGTGCTGATCAAAATAATATCAATGTATTGGATATGAAAATGTCATTTGTCA
>AEMJ01000146.1 GCA_000166735.2 Leuconostoc inhae KCTC 3774
AAAACTTTCTTAGAGGCCCACAATTATCCTTATACTTACCTGAATCCTTTGACCGCTAAAAAGCAATTGGATCAATTACGTCCTAACAAAAATGATCTTAACGATGCCAAGCATTTGGCGGAAACGCAATTCATTTTAAAGCGTGCTAAAAGTTACGTCCAGAATCCGATTTATATTGAACTACAAGATATGAGTCGTTTTTACCAACAGTTAAACCACGATATTGTGTCCGCTAAAAATCGGCTACATCGTTTGCTTCAATTGACTTTCCCAGAAATTGAAACCTTGTTTTCAACTACCGATAGCCAACAATATTGGGAGATTGTGTCGTTAATCCCTCATGCCACAATGGCTAAGCATTCACGACAAACGTTATCCGATACGATTCAAAGCAGCGTCAGTCGTCAAATCGGTGTTGCGCGTTTAACACGACTCGTTGATAAACTAGTAGCGCTTGGCAGCCTATCAGCGCCTGCTGTTGCCGTTGCTTCGTATAATGTCACCGAGGTGCGTTATTATGCGCAGCGCTTAATTGCGTTATCTCAAAGCAAGGCCAATGTCTTAGCGACTATGGTTGATCAGACTAAAGATTTACCCGAATATGACATTTATCAGAGTATACCAGGATTCTCGGACAAAACAGTGGTTTCTCTAATCGCTGAATTAGGTGATTTGCATCGTTTTGCGACTAGTAACAAATTGAATGCCTTTGTCGGGATTGACTTACGATTTAATGATTCAGGTGATTATAAAAGTTCTGGGTTCATCACAAAGCGAGGTAATACAATCGCCAGAAAAGTGCTATTCAAAGCCATTAGTAACATTGCTAGTACGGCAACTTATGGTCATCAAAATCATATCAATGATTGGTATCAAAAAGAAAAAAGCAATCTTCAATGTACAAAGGGAACAAAGAAAATTGACTATTGGT
>AEMJ01000145.1 GCA_000166735.2 Leuconostoc inhae KCTC 3774
AATAATTCAGGATTGACTTGACGTGAATTAACGTTAGATAATTAATTTTCTGGTATATCGGGCATTTCTTATTCTCCTTTAAATTTTGGCCAAACGCTGCTCTAGTGCATATCTTTCTCTAGCCAAGAGTTGTTTTTTATTAATTTTGGACCGTTCTTTTAATCTGATTGTTGATTCGATCTATTTCGGATTCCAATTCATGCAATAGCTGTATTTTTTCAACTTGTTGTTTCAAAGGTTTTGAGATGTCTGTAATATCTAACAATTGGCGAATAAAGTTATCGCGAACATCATCAATCGATAAACCGTTCAGTTGAAGTTTATCAGCCCCTTTTTAGAATAAACTGATCTAGAT
>AEMJ01000144.1 GCA_000166735.2 Leuconostoc inhae KCTC 3774
GGCGCTGCGCTTTGACCAAATCGACTTGTCGTAATAACCAATCATCATCATCGGCAATCACCTGAATCTTTTCAAATCGTCAATATTTTTGGGTTATCCACACCATCCAAGGGTAAATTAAAATAACCATCACTCATTAATTTAACAAAATCTGGTTGTACCGCTTCAATGTATGCCTTGTGCCCTTCAATATTAATCTGATTTTCTTCTGGATGCTTTAGTGCATCAACGGTCTCATCGTCGGCAAAATGGCGCCAAAAACTGACTGGTATGACTTTTTTGTCTCTGTTAATATAGCTTGTTGATTACTCATATGTAATTATGCCTTTACTTTCTTCTGCTGTGCTGCTTCTGACACCCAACGTAGACGGTTCAGATCGATGTCACGTGGCACTGTACAATTTGCCCCAATGATTAAATGATCACGACCTGTTTCTTGAATCAGTGTATGAACATATTGCTGTATGTCTGCTTTTGTTCCTTGATACAATAAATCATACTTTGTGTTACCAAAGCCACCTAAAACTGTTTTGTTCGGAAAAATACGTTTACCTTCACGCAGCGATACTGATTCAATATCCGTTGCCCAATTGATAATTGCTGCTTCATAAGTTTGGAACCAATGTACGTTGTTTCTAGCGCCACCGTTACCACAAATATGTAAAATATTGACATCCGATAACTTATTAGCTGCTTGCAACACCTGATGATCAGTATCGGCAACGAACTTTTCAAAATCATCTTGATCAAGCCGCTGATCTTGGATAACTTGGGTACTATAGTAAATGCCATCGGCACCAGCCCGAATGGCTGTTTGGACTTGTTAATGACATCCTGTGTCATGACTTGCAAAGCTTGTTTGATCGCATCAGG
>AEMJ01000143.1 GCA_000166735.2 Leuconostoc inhae KCTC 3774
TTATTATATGCGCCACAAGATATTCATTTACAAGAATTTTCGTCCAAAAATCAGAAGGTACGGAAGAACATAAACAGAATGAATACAATAAGATTCGCGAAATGAACGCATTTGCTAATACACAAACGTGTTTACCACGCTATTTACTCGGATACTTTGGGGAAGTGGTTGATCATGATTGTGGGCAGTGCTCGAACTGTTTAGATTCTCGTGAAATGGTTGATGTAACAACTGATTCGCAACGGGTTTTGGCTAATGTTGTGCGTATGAATCAAAGTTTTGGTAAGGCAATGGTTGCTAAAGTTTTGAAAGGGTCACAAGATGCAGCTGTGAAAAAGTATGACTATTTGATGAAGTTACCCACATATGGTTTGATGAAAGATCGAACGATTAAAGATTTGAGCAGTTTTATCGACTATTTAACGGCGGACGGTTACCTTAGAATTGAAGGCGGTGAGTTTCCGGTGTTAAAGGTCACTGAAATTGGGGCACGTGTGTTAAAAGGGC
>AEMJ01000142.1 GCA_000166735.2 Leuconostoc inhae KCTC 3774
AAGAAACGAACAACCCCATTGCTGTCGTAAATACAGCCAGCGTCACCAATACACCCGTTAAAGCAGTGCCAAAATTACCTGCATAGTGAGTAATAATCTGAGCAAAGGCATCGCCACCATTCGCTGCAGGTTTGAATTGTCCTAAACTTGAAACACCCAATAAAACTAAACTCGTATAAAAAACACCTTCTATAACGATACTTAATAAGCCAGCTTTAGCCAATACCTTTGATACTTGGTTCTCGCCAAAACCAAGCCCTTTTACAGCGTACACAACCGATACAGCCAATGCGAGCAAAGCTAAGCCATCCATTGTATTATAACCATCTAATACACCTTGTAAACCNGCATTACTT
>AEMJ01000141.1 GCA_000166735.2 Leuconostoc inhae KCTC 3774
GACAGCATACTGTGGCTGATATGATAAAGTGTACTAACACGTTTTTAACAAGCCCAAAAGATTTAATACTAGGTACCAGAGCTTTTGATCATGCTGTACCGTTACGCAGTAAATTTGGAAATATTTTGACAGCAAAAATTTATGCAACTCCTCACGGGAATAAAAGTATCAGATACACAAACTGGTCTGCGGGTCATTCCTAAGAGGTACTTTAAGCCATTGATTAATATGCAAGGCGATAGATTTGAATTTGAAATGAATATGATTTTAGAGGCAACAGATTATGATATTAATATTGTTGAGGTACCGATTAAAACAATTTATTTAGAAGGTAATAAATCATCTCATTTTAGAGTCATTCATGATTCTTTACGTATTTATGGTGTGTTTTTCAAATATATAGTTGCTGCTATTAGTTCATTTGCTGTAGATATTCTTATTTTTATGTTCATGATTGGCGTATTAAATAAGCTATCGGTGAGTATGGTGGTGATTATTGCGTCAATTGTATCTCGATTAATGTCATCTATAGTTAACTACTATATTAATTGGAAATTTGTTTTAAAAATAATAATCGGTTGAGTCTGATTGGATACTATACGTTAGTGTTAGTTCAAATGCTACTATCTGCAGGGTTT
>AEMJ01000140.1 GCA_000166735.2 Leuconostoc inhae KCTC 3774
AATAGTCAAATACGTTTATTGTTTTTCATGCCAATTGCGGTGGCTGTTGTTCATTTTGCAGGTGCTTATATCATGATTTCTAAAATTATTAATGCCTTTGGCATTACCAATGACATGTTAATGTTATCTGTTAGTGGTGGTGTCATTCTATTAATTGTTGTGATGTACTATCTGATTTATAAAGTCACGTCGCGTAGTTATGTTAAGATTGTACAACGTCACGTATAATGAAGTTATGCAAAAAATATTTATTGTTGAAGACGACACGAGTATTGTCGACAGTTTAAAAGATATATTATCCAGAGAATTCAGCGTTGCGACAACGCTGAATTTTCGTGCTGTCGTACAAGAAATAACTGAGGCACATGCTGATTTAGTATTAATGGACATCACGTTACCTTACTTTAATGGTTTTATTGGACAGCAGCGTTACGTCAGATTAGTAAAGTGCCTATTATTTCATTTCAAGTGCTAATGATGAAATGAATCAAGTGATGGCATTGAGTATGGGTGCTGATGACTTTGTTGCTAAACCGTTTAATTTAGCTGTTTTGAATGCTAAAGTGCAGGCATTGTTACGCCGTAGTTACAATTTTAGTGCGTCAGAGTTGATGTTTGCTGGATATCGCTTAGTTGATAGTCAGTTGATTAGCGCTGAGGCTAAAATTGATTTAACAGGAACGGAAACAAAAATACTGCAGACGTTATTTGAACATGGCACAACGGTTGTAACTAAGGATTTCTGTTGGCAAAGCTGTGGGAAAATGACGA
>AEMJ01000139.1 GCA_000166735.2 Leuconostoc inhae KCTC 3774
TATAAGAGCATGATCCATTGTATTTCTCATTTCAGTTTTATTCTTTAATTATATGAACATACGTTCTCTTTTGCAATTTTTACTTAGTTTATTTGGAGACAACATATGCTATCCTATATTAAACATAAGAAAAGAGGTTTTTTAAATTGAATTTTGACGAAATAACAAACAAACTAGAACATGCTTTTGATGTAACACAGATACCTAAAGCAGACACATGCGTTTTATGGGCTAATTTAAGTTGTGCCTTACTTTATAATCCCACTAGGGAGCAAATTGCTTATCCTATATATGGGACTTTGATTTTTGAAAATAAACAAACCAAAGAAACAGGTCGTTATGATAGTAGTAATGACTCATTTCACATGGCTACACTATTTTATTCAAATAGCGCTTGGTATTTGTTGGACTTTTCAACAAATTATCTAATATCCGATAACTATAATATAGTTTCACTACATGATTGCCCTGTTCAAATTGAAGTTCCAGAATTAGCTCATGTTGATTTTAAAGAAACATCTAAAAATAGAAGATTATTTAAAAGTTATTCCTAAAATTTCTGTCGAAAAAAACGAGTACAATTATTCTTTTATACCAAAATCAATTTATTACTTGCCTAACGATCAAAATTCCCAAGAACTAGCTAATCTCGAAAGTGTTTTGTAAGAATATTGCTGAATTTATTAAACCTAGGTTTTAATACACTTGATTATAGAAACAAATACTCTTACTATTAATATACTTGTCCCTATTCTTTACGTGAAGA
>AEMJ01000138.1 GCA_000166735.2 Leuconostoc inhae KCTC 3774
GTGCTAATTTGCAGTTAAGCGTATTAATGCTGCTGGTGGCGTTAAAGTCGACGGTAAACTTACAATTTAAATGGTTAATAAGATAGTAAATCAGACAATACAGAGGCGGCCTCGGTTACTACAAATTTGATTAATAATAATCAAGTTAACGCTATTGTAGGGCCAGTTGTGACTTCTGCTGTTCAAGCCGCTATTCCATCAGCAACAAAAGGTAAAACACCAGTGATATCACCCACAGCTGGTGCTGACAGTATTACAGTACAAAAAAATGGGACAGTACAACCTTATATTTTCCGTGCACAATTTAAAAATTCATATTTAGGTACAAAGATGGCTAAATTTGCTACAGACACTATCAAAGCAAAAAATGTCATTGTTTTTCAAGATAATTCCTCAGATTACGGCACAGGTATCACAGCAGCGTTTAAAAAAGCGTATACAGGTAATATCGTTGAAACTGATTCATATCAAGCAGGAGATACAGATTTCCAGGCAATGTTAACAAAGATTAAGAATAAAAA
>AEMJ01000137.1 GCA_000166735.2 Leuconostoc inhae KCTC 3774
TTTGTTCAACAATATTTTACCGTTTAACGTTAATTTACCCGTAATATCCCCAGCATACGCTTGTGGAATGAGCCCATTAAGTAAACGCAAAAGTGTTGTTTTACCAGAACCAGACGCGCCAGCAATAAGTACTTTTTCACCTGGATAAATCTGAAAGCTGACATCGTGGAGTGTTGGTTCAGCCTGTGCATGGTATTTAAATGTAACATGTTGAAAATCAATTATTGGCGCTGGCATAATATTCCCTTGTATTTATTTATGTACGCAAGCATCTCTACTTGCTTAGCAATTATTATTCGTTGCGTAAACTATTTTTCTTTGGACGTGACTTAACATAAGCCACTAATAGTAATGATCCGATAATGGCCACAGATACTGTATTCACTACTGCTGTAACGGCGCCTTGTAGAAAGACTTTTTGTGCTGCCTCTTTGTAAATTAAAATATCACCAATTGGTGCAATAA
>AEMJ01000136.1 GCA_000166735.2 Leuconostoc inhae KCTC 3774
AAATGGATGCCGGGAAAATTACTTTAGCTGATATTGCGCGTAAATATACTCAAGAATTACATGCGAATGAAATTGTTTTGTTAAGCTATTACATTGCGGCCATTAATATTGAATCAACTTTCGATGAAATAAATGGTGATGCAGAAGGCTATTTTCCTTTTGAGGGGATTGTTTTAACAGATACTTTTGAGAGTACAGAGACTGAAGATACATTAGATGATGATTACTTTGGCATTAACGACGCACGTTTGAAACGACAACAAGAAGTTCCAATTACTGCAATTATTGGAAATCCTCCCTATTCTGTTGGACAATCAGATGCTAATGATGATAATCAAAAACAATTGATTACCCAAATTTAAATAAAAAGATCGAGCGTACTTATGCTCGGAATTCGAAAGCTAAGTTAAACAAGGGACTATATGACTCTTATATTCAAGCTATTCGTTGGGCTAGTGATCGCTTAGATAGGATGGGAGTGATTGGATTCGTTTCTAATGGATCATTCATTGATTCCCAAACAACTGATGGTCTGAGAAAAATCATTATTTGCAGAATTCAATCATCTTTATATCTTTAATTTACGTGGAGACCAACGCACTCAAGGAGAAACTTCACGTAAAGAGGGCGGGAAAATTTTTGGTTCCGGA
>AEMJ01000135.1 GCA_000166735.2 Leuconostoc inhae KCTC 3774
TAATAGGATTATTTTTTCGCCGTCCGCATAATAAGCACGTCGGTCGTTGCTGTATGTGTTACAAATGAAGGTATTGTTCCAGCCATCGCACGTTGTAACCGGCTCAATCCTGTTTCTCCAACCACGATTAAATCATTTTTATGATCTCTCGGAAAATCGCGTGCAATAACTTGCTTAGGTGCGCCAAAACGCACATGAACATCCGTATTAGCATGCCCTATTGATTTAGCATAGTCATATGCTTTATTAATGACCTTTTCAGCATCCTGCTCCATCTGATAAACAATATCAGCGTTCATAACAATTGTGCCAAAATACCCACCACTTGTATCTACCACAATCAAAATATCAATATGTGCCTCAGGCACAAACTCATGAACTTTTTTGATTAACAAGTTTGACATTTCTGACCCATCAACTGCTATTAAAATATTATTGTATGCCATAATCAGTTATTATGCTACGCATTTTTGCGTGACAATCTCCTCCGGATGATTTATTCTTACAAATTAATTATACCGCTTCTGGATTTATAATGTAAGCGCTTTTAGATCTACTTTCATTTATTTCTGTAAATCACTGCGTAACAAGTACTCGACACCAGTAGGTGTCCCAATAATTATTTCATCCGCTATATCTAAAAATAAGCCATGCTCTACAATACCAATTTTCCCATCCAAGTAACGTGCCAATTCATATGGTTGGTCAATTGTCTTTAAAGATAAATCCACAATATAGTGCCCCATGTCCGTAACAAGAAGTTTGCCATCTTTTTTTCGCCATGTCGGATATAACTGTTGTTTCGTTAATTCTGCCATCAATTTACCACTCCCAAATGGCACAACTTCTAGTGGTAACGGCATCAAACCTAACTTTAAATGCACCTTTTGGCTATCAACAATCCAAACAATACGTTTTGAGTTGGTTGCAACAATTTTTTCCATTAAAAAATGCCGCCCCACCACCTTTAATGCCATTCATATCATAATCCACTTCATCAGCACCATCTATTGTTAAATCAATTGTTGCTACATCATCTATGTCTATTATTTTAATGCCAAGATTTTGTGCCATTGTTTTAGTTTTAAAAGAAGTTGTGACCCCTGTAATCGATAAATTTTCTTGTCGCATACGTTTGGCAAGCGCATTCAAAAAAATGGTAACAGTTGATCCTGTTCCTAGCCCAACTGTCATACCATTTTTTATAAGCAACGTTGCTGCAATAGCAGCATGTTGCTTTTCTAAACTAATATTATCCATACTGTTATCATAACAAAAAAAGAGCTAATTAGCTCAAATTTCAAAACTCTATAATATTTTGTTCAAAAAATCTTTAGCACGTTGGGTTTTAGGTGCACTAAAAAACATTTCTGGTTCTGATATTTCTTGAATACCACCATCGGCCATGAACCAAACTGTATCCGCAACTTCTCGTGCAAATCCCATTTCATGTGTCACAACTAACATAGTCATGCCGTCTTCTGCCAGTTGCTTCATAACATTTAGTACTTCGCCCACCATTTCTGGGTCTAATGCACTCGTTGGTTCATCAAACAATAATACATCAGGAGACATCGCAAGTGCTCTTGCAATCGCTACACGTTGTTGCTGTCCGCCAGACAAACTAACAGGATAAACACTTTGTTTATCCCCTAAGCCCACTTGATTTAATAATTTTTCTGCTAGTTGAGTTGCTTCTGCATCAGACAAGTTCTTAACTTTCATTGGTGCTAGTTTAATGTTTTCAATAACAGTCAAATTAGGAAATAAATTAAAACTTTGAAATACCATCCCAATTTTTTCGCGCAAAATATCCAGTTCTTTTTCAGCCAAATTGGTTAATTCATTGCCTTCAAATATCACCTCGCCAGCAGTGGGGGCCTCTAACAAATTAATTGCTCGTAAAAAAGTTGATTTACCAGCACCGGATGGACCTAATATTGCAATGACCTCCCCCTGCTCGACTTTTGCATTGACTTGGTCAAAAATAATTTTGTTCCCATATTGCTTCTTTAAATTAGTTATCGTTAATAGTTCAGACATTTTATCGCTCCCTTTTATACCTATATATCAGTATACATGATAATATATTATATGCACATATTATACATATAATTTTTGAATATTTGCATATAATTGCATATAAAATGCGTTATACTATCAGAAATGGAGGTGCATTATGGCAAAAATTGTTAATCGCGAAGAGCAATTGGTAAATTCATTCGATGATCTAATTTCGTTACCAATTGAAGATACTTCTGAAGATTCACGCGCAGCTGCATTAGGCCGCGAATCAACATCAGATACCGAAAAGAAATAAAATTAACACATGATGTTTGATGTCATGTGTTTTTTAATTTGAAAAATTATCACATAAAAAAAGCACGCCAAAGCGTACTCTTAAAAATAATTAATCTTCAATTTCTGTAACAGTTCCGGCACCAACAGTATGGCCACCTTCACGAACAGTAAACTTCAAACCTTGTTCAATAGCAACTGGTGAAATCAATTCGATTTCAAATGTCACTTGATCGCCAGGCATAACCATCTCTACACCTGATGGCAATTCAACAACACCTGTAACATCAGTTGTATGGAAATAGAATTGTGGACGGTAGTTTGTAAAGAATGGTGTATGACGTCCACCTTCTTCCTTAGAAAGAACATAGACTTCAGCCTTGAACTTCTTGTGAGTCTTAATTGAACCTGGTTGTGCCAAAACTTGACCACGTTCGATATCGCTACGATCAACACCACGCAACAATGCACCGATGTTATCTCCAGCTTGAGCTTCTTCCAAAGTTTTACGGAACATTTCAATACCTGTAACAGTAGTCTTTTGAATTTGTTCTTTCAAACCAACGATTTCAATTTCAGTTCCAGTAGTCAATACACCACGGTCAACACGACCAGAAGCAACTGTACCACGACCAGTAATTGTGAATACATCTTCAACAGGCATCAAGAAAGGCTTGTCAATTTCACGCTTTGGTTCTGGAATATATGAATCAACAGTATCCATTAATTCTTCGATAACCTTAACTTGTTCAGGGTCACCCTCAAGAGCTTTCAAAGCTGAACCCTTAAGTACAGGAATATCATCACCAGGGAAGTCATATTCTGACAATAATTCACGAACTTCCATTTCAACTAATTCGATTAATTCTTCGTCGTCGACCAAATCTGTCTTGTTTAAGAACACAACCAAGTAGTCAACACCAACTTGACGTGCCAACAAAATATGTTCACGTGTTTGTGGCATAGGACCATCAGTTGCAGCAACAACCAAGATAGCACCATCCATTTGAGCAGCACCAGTAATCATGTTTTTAACATAATCGGCGTGACCAGGGGCGTCGATATGAGCATAATGACGTGCTTCTGTTTCATATTCGATATGCGAAGTGTTGATCGTGATTCCACGTTCCTTTTCTTCAGGAGCATTATCGATTTCAGCAAAGTCAGTAGCTACGATACCTTGCTTTTCAGCCAATACCTTTGAGATTGCGGCTGTTAAAGTCGTCTTTCCATGATCGACGTGTCCAATAGTACCAATGTTAACGTGGGGCTTAGTGCGAACGTAAGTTTCCTTAGCCAATGTAGTTTCCTCCAAAATTCATTTTCCAGTAATCTGGAAAATGTTTATAAATATATTTTACAACGCAAGCCATCAAAAGACAACAGTTAATTGCGTTTTTCCGGCTATTGAAGCCAAAAATTATTATACCGAGTTATTAAGAAAATGTAAACAGTTTTGTCAATTAATTTTCAAAAAAATTTTCAGTAAGGCTTCTAACTTTTTCATGCCATTTTTTTTGCAGAGCAGTTTCAGTTATATTTTTATGTTCATAGTACCGATCAATACTTGCTTCCACCCAACCTTCTGGATCTGTCACAACCTCCTCAACACGTGGATAGAGTAAGGTTAATTCAAACCGCACTTGCTGCGCCAACATATCCATAGCAATTGGATCTTCATTGCCTAATTTTTCATCAAGAAAGTCAGCAATATCTTCAAAAATTTTAGAATTTGTCAGCAATGGCAATTCACTTAATTTAATCGTGTATAATTCATCATCCAGCCAACGATACTGTATACTTTCAGAGACGCGTAATTTTTGCAAATCTTCAAGCAATGTTGCTCGAATAATTGGTGTCGCATAGGGATCTACGAGCAGATATTTTGCACCAATAACAAATTGTGACACCGGCAGGTGTCTTGCCGACTCATATCTATCACGTTGTTCAATAATACTATAATCACTAAGATGATAAAACTGTCGCGAAATTGTTTGGAATGTTGTAGACATTGTTTCCACTGCTTTTGCTTCAGCATCACGTATTTCTTGTGATACTTTTTTCTGTGTATCTATGTTATCCCACAACATTGCCAATTGTTGTGCGTAAACAAAACTTTGGTTTTGAATGGCCAGTGCAACGACCATGCGAAAATCGCTTTCTTCTTCAAGGTAGTTCAATAAAAATCATCTGCATAGGAAGAGGCTAATTGGTATTGTTCATCCATAAATAATGATGTTACTAAGCGATAATTCACCTCAAATGTTGACAATGAATCATACAGTTCTGTCAAAGTCTCTGCAGCATCATGCCAATTTTCTTGTTTCATTTCAGTGTGTGCACGATCAATCATGCTTCTTAACTTTGGTGATAGTTGATTTTCTTGTGTCATAAAACAAGTGTGGCTTTGTGTTTATGGTAATCAAAGACACATTCCCTTTCCAGATTTATATTCAAATAATCCTAAATTTTTAATGATATGATTTTAAGTTTCATTACTTGACAGTCTTTGCTATGGGTTTAATGTTTTGCTTTTTAGACTGTTTGTTTGCTATTTTTGATGTTTGCCGATTACGTTGTTGCCCGGCTATTTGAACAGATTTATGAGCTGCTGGTCGGCGATTTTGGTTGACTTCCATTACAACAGGCATAACCATCGGACGGCGACGTGTTTGTTCAAATAAGTAACGTGATACAACTTCTCGTACCCCATTCTTAAGTTCATTCCAATCAAAGCTTTTAGTCGTGGTGAGATAATTTTCTATTTGCTTAACTGTTAAATCGGAAGCTTCTTTCATCAAATCACGATTTGCCTTAACATAAACAAAACCACGTGATGTCAATTTAGGCTTAGAAACAACTTGTCTTTTCTTTCGATCAATTGTTACAACAGATACAAAAATACCGTCTTCTGATAAAATGCGACGATCACGTAAAACAACATTACCAATATCACCAATGCCTGCGCCATCAATCAAAGTTTCCCCAACTGTAAAGGAATCTTGCAATTCAAAATGATCCTTTAACCATTTAAATTGATCACCTTTCATAGCCATCATAATATGATCTTCAGAAATATTAACTTCCTCAGCTGCAGCTTTTGCAGTTGTCATGACACGATACTCTCCCTGAACTGGCATGAAATATTCAGGTTTTAACACATTAATCATAATTTGTAAATCATTTCGTGATGCGTGACCACTTGAACGCAAATCACTACTAATTTGTTTAACATCTGCACCTTGCTTAAAAAGCATGTCTCGCGTTTTTGCTACAACACTTTCCATAGCTGTTGATGGCGTTGTTGTAATAAATACCAGATCATCTTCACCAATACGAACATATGGATCTTCTCCATTTGCCATACGATTTAAATGCTTAATAGGTTCTCCCATACGCCCTGTTTCAAGAATAACAGTTTCTGAAGCAAGTAAGTTTTTAGCGTTTTTAAGATTGACAAACAATTTATTTTCAGGCACTGGTAAATTCAATTTACGTAAGCGTATTGCAGTACGAACAACATTTTCAATATCATTGCCAGACAAAACCAACTGTCGTTTTGTTGCCACAGTTGCATCTATAACCTGTTGAATGCGTTGAATATTTGATGCAACAGCTGCTACAATAATACGCTTTTTATTATTTTCCCTAAATGTTTCAAGAATGTATTCGCTAATTTTTGATTCATTGACAGAATTTAGTTCACTACCTGTCCCAGCTGCATCTGCTAGTAAAGCTAATACTTTTCCTTGTCCTATTTCGACTAAGCGTGCGATATCTGTGCTGTAATACGAATTTGCTGTTTGATCAAATTTAAAATCACCAGTATACACAACTTGCCCGTAAGGCGTAGCCAGAACAATTCCTAATGATTCTGGTATGGAATGTGTTGTATTAAAAAACGATACCGTAACTTGTCCAAAATCAATTTCTGTTTTCTCATTAACAACATGATAATCATCGTAATCTTTAAGTGCTTGCTGATCTTTGATAGCTAATTTTGCTAATTCAATGGTCAATTCTGAACCAAATATAGGCGCTTGTACCTGTTGCAAAAAGTACGGTAACGCACCAATTGCATCAGCATGCCCGTGTGTTAGAAAAACACCCGCAATTTTATCACTGTTTTTAATAAAGTATTCAAAATCAGGGACTACTACATCAACACCTAATTGGTCTGTCTCTGGATATTTTAGCCCTGCATCAAAAATAAAAATTTGATCATTTACAGTAATTGCATACATGTTTTTACCATTTTCGCGCACACCGCCAAATGGAATAATACTTAAGTCGGTCATAATTCTTTCCTCTATAAATAGACTTATTTATAAGTCATTATTTTTCGTAAATATAACAAGTGGACACTGCTGGTTTCTAAAACGCTGAGGTTATCCTATTTTTTGTCTCGATACGTAATTATATCTATTTTAACATACTTTACATCTTTTCTGGTATCATATTGTTAGGAAAGGAATATGTGGACGCTACTTATCTACATGTCAATTTATTATGCAACGTAAACCATTTAAAAAGTCACACAAACTACGCAATACACTCATTGCGTTTTTAGCCTTTATTATTAGCGTGCTTGTTATTTTTGTTGTTTTAGGTCGCAACAACCAAACAACTGCCAAAAATAATGTTTCTGAATCCACGGCAATAAAAAACACAAAAGCAGCAAAAAGGCGTCTTCAACAATCGCTGAATCCAGTACATCTGAATTACCAGCAAGTGAATCAACCTCAGTTGCTCAAGCACCTGTAGCAGCTAGTTCAGCTGTTTCTTCTGCCATCAGTATTGCCACAAATGATGCAACACAAACACCAATCACAGACAACACAACAGCAGAAAGTTCGGTTGCCCCCTCTACCGCTTCAAGTGTCGTTCAGCAACCAAATGTCGCAGCGCCTGTGTCATTTGGCAAATGGTCATCAGCAACCTATAATTCAGTTAGTATAGGATCTGCAACTTACGATCAAATACGTGCCACCTACGGCGCACCAACCTACATTGTAGCCAGTGATCAATTATACGCCACATGGCAAAGCACAAGTGGCATCAAAGTCTCCATCGTGTTCACCCCCACAGGAGACGCAGATAACCTCAAACTCATTGCAAGTAGTAAAATGCAAACTGGCCTTCAATAGTACTAACAAATAATTGTACATCTTTAGCACTTTTTTAACCATTCAT
>AEMJ01000134.1 GCA_000166735.2 Leuconostoc inhae KCTC 3774
GACTTTAGTCAGGTTTCAGACGCCGTCAAAAATCACTTGATTGAAGATGGTTACGATGAAGCAATGGGTGCACGACCACTCCGTCGTGTCATTGAGCAACAAATACGTGATCAAGTCACCGATTTTTACCTAGATAATCCGGGTGCGAAGGAACTAATTGCAGACTTAATTGACGGGCAAGTTGTGATATCAGCTATTGTTCAGAAATAATATTGTGTCAAAAAACGGTTAGCAGTAACATGCTAGCCGTTTTTTAGTGTCTGATTATTGTCATTTTCAAAAAACAATTCAAATAACGATGATATTCAAAAAATCTTGTCTAGACTAGCAATCCTATGTTGCGTTGCCAAGGGCTTTACTTGTCTATACATTTGGGTAAAAATGCCAGTTTAATTAGTTGTAAGCGCTTACAGATGATGTTATATTTAACTTGTAAACAGCGATAGAGGAGAATTTGTGATGAATAAATATCAGATCATCCATGATGAATTGACTAAAAAA
>AEMJ01000133.1 GCA_000166735.2 Leuconostoc inhae KCTC 3774
ATCAATCATTTCCTCTGTATTTTAATCAAATAACACTAGTTATTCCAATTACAAAATACAAAATGGTCCACAACCACATTAATTTTGGTAGTTTGTCGAATAATAAACGGAGTGGATACATTAACACGAAAATCGGTATAAGAACTTGCAACAATTCTTTTTCATAAAATCATCACCTCAATCAATTAGTTTTATAATAGTTTGGCACATTTTCTATTATTGATCGTCCGCTGATAAATGACAATCCAACCATAAAACTTAGCAACTGTTGGTGTCATAATCCCAGTTACAACTGCTACGCTAGCTAATACTGTCATTCCTTTATTCATGTACTTCCCCTTGAAATTATATTTAATATGCTTCTTAAATATAATTAAATCATGAATGATCTACGTTTGTCAATAACTTTGTGAAAATATTTACTTTTAACTATTGAGATTATCGTATGATATTTCAATAGGCAAGCTGCTCTTAACACGTAACCATTTTAATATCACTGCAAACTCTTAGCAAAAGCGAATTTGTTTATTATAAATTCATTTGGTGTCACTAAAGTTAGGATTGCTAAACCGAATGCCGGATATAAAGTAGCCAAA
>AEMJ01000132.1 GCA_000166735.2 Leuconostoc inhae KCTC 3774
AACAGTATTTATCCGTTAAAAGCTCTATTTAAGGCTAATGATCTTTTGAAAAAAGGATTCACTACATAATTTTTATAACCTTCTTTAACAAGAGAATCTACAATCAAACTGTAGTAATTTTCTTCTGTATGCATCACATCTTGAAACTGACATAAAATGATTTGAACTTACTTAAAATATTTCAATCCTAGCAGTATCAAGCATCAAAAATTCTCCACCTAAAGGTGTAATAGAGGAATCTAGTTTTGAAAAATCTGCACCATGAAAATCCTCTGTCCAAAGATTTAACATTCTAAACTCTTGCCATTGAGTATAGCTAGCAAGATCATATTGATTTAGTAATTTAAGAGTATCTTCCATATAATCAAAGAAAACAACATCACTATCTACGAAAAACCATTTATCAACCGAAAACTGTTGCTTATTTAAATAAATAAAAGATAACACATCAAAAGATGAACATTGAGCCCGCCCACTCTTTACTTTCATCAACAAACTTAGAGGATACTTCGTATACTCGTACCTCTAATTCTTCTACTAAAATTGAATAATATTTTCCCTCTCTTACCCTCTTTAACCTATCTAAATCATTTCAAAAAGCTTTTTTTCAAAGCTATATCTTTTCAGACTGACAAATAACGTAACAAAAGTTTTCAAATATATCTCATCATGTTGCTCTAATGAGTTACTACTCATATTTTTATATCCGTTTTATTTTTCCAAAAAGAATGTTGTACAAAAAGAATAATTCATTTTTTCTCCTATGTTCTTTAACACATATTTCTATTTATTCATCGTATATGGCAATATTCCTGAATAATTACCGCTAACCTGTATATAGTAAGGCACAAGTGTAATTAACAAAATACCTATCGTCAGCATTAGTCGCACAGTATCTTTTTCTTTAAATTTCAAACTAATGTAATCTATAGCAATTGGTATAAATACAATGCTTAAAATTGAATAAAACAGCTCTACCCTATTGAGTAAAATATTATTATAAAATACAATCCCAATACTTAAGCCAACAGCTGTTAAGGCTATTGTATTGCGATGACGCTCAGATATCAATCCATATCTTTTTTGGTAAAGTAGTAATAAGCCTAGCAATATGAACAGGATAAATACTTTGACCAAAATTACACGTCCCTGCCCCTGATCTGCAATATTAAATTGTGTTCCAGTGATATACATCTCATAATGTAGGGAAAAAAACGTACAAAAAATGTTTAAAA
>AEMJ01000131.1 GCA_000166735.2 Leuconostoc inhae KCTC 3774
CGCCATAGTATCGCCTTTCATTTTGTAACATCAAACTCATCTTCAAAAAGACCAGTAATGACACCATTTTTATCAATATCAATATCCAACGCTGCGGGATGTTTTGGTAAGCCAGGCATTGTTAAGATTGATCCTGTCATAGCGATTAAAAATCCTGCACCAAGTTTCGGCACAAATTCACGGATATGAATCACAAAATTTTTGGGAGCGCCTAGTTGTTTAGCATCGTCAGACAATGAATATTGTGTTTTGGCCATAATAATTGGTAATTTATCCCAACCATGTTGCTTAAATGCCATTAATTGCCTTTGCGCAACTTGAGATAATTCAACACCTTGGCCACCGTAAATTGTTTGTACAATTTTGTTGAGTTTATCAATGGCCTCATCTGACGATTGATAAAGTGGTGTAAAGTCAGATTTTTGCGCGCTTTTTTCAATCACTGCTTCTGCTAATGCTTTAGCTCCAGCGCCACCTTTTGCCCAAACTTCAGTCGTATAAGCAGTTGCACCAAATTGTTCAACATAATTTTTAACAACCTGTAACTCAGCTTCTGTATCAGCAGTAAAGCGATTAATTGCAACAATAACTGGCACCCCATAACGGCTCATCGCTGTTAGATGTTGTCCTAAGTTTTCTAAACCAACTTTTAAAGCATCAACATTCTCTATGTTCAACTCTTTAGCGGGACATTTCCGTGATGTTTAACGCTC
>AEMJ01000130.1 GCA_000166735.2 Leuconostoc inhae KCTC 3774
TTTATCCATGCATAATTATTGCGCACTTGTACATAATTAGCACCGAAAATTCTAACTGTCCATTGACTTTTCGTGAACCTTTATAGGCGTCGCCATTACCAGTTAAGTAATATCTTGAACCACCTATTGTCGCATAGTTATTACGGATTTGCTTAAAATCAGAACCATAAACTTCCACACCACCGCTGTAGTGTCTTACACCAGTTAACGCGTGCCCATCGGATGTATCAAAAACATCAGAGCCCCATTAGTCCAGACATAACCATAGTGCATTTGACCAGACTTAACATCATAAAATACTGTTTTATGTGTCAGTGCCGTCAGACCTTTTGATTGTGCACCATTTCTATCAAAATTATACCAATGACCCTCAATGTGCTTTTCACCAACGACAGGCGCGCCCTTAACATAGTACTTGGTTACGCCATTTTCATTTGACCAACCATCTTTATGTACAGGCTTATTCGTGTATCGTTGCAAATCTTGTTCCAAG
>AEMJ01000129.1 GCA_000166735.2 Leuconostoc inhae KCTC 3774
AATTTTATTTGTATTTTGTAAAATATAATCAACAACTTTTTTGCGTCCAAAAGTTGTTGACAAGTCTCCAGTTACATAATTTACATTGTCTCCAAGCATTCGTTTCGCTACTTGTAATTTATTTTCATTACGACCAACCAGAATTACACTATTGTTTTCTGATAAATCTCTCGCTATGGCAAATCCTACCCCAGACCCCGCCACCAGTTATCACAATTTTTTTTCATGTTATTTATTACCTTTCATAATTAACTGTTGTTTCCCATGCGTAAACCACCATTAACATCCACCACTGATCCTGTCATATATGTATTAAGCGCTACTGCCATAACAATTTGAGCTACCTCGGATGCATTTCCGAATCTTTTCAGTGGAATTTTGGATAAGGCATATTTTTTCTATCTTCTCTGATAACTTATCGGTCATTGAACTAACTATCATACCAGGGCAAATTGCATTAATTCTGATTCCTTCAGATGCATACTCATGTGCGTAAATGTGTGTAAAATCAATAATTGCCGATTTTGAAGCAGCATAGTTTGCTTGACCAACGTTTCCACTCTCAGCAATTGCTGAACTAATGTTTATAATCGATCCCCCCTTTGTTCAACCATTTTGGAATTAATTGATTCATGATATTGACGGTTCCCAAAAATTTGTGTTTAAAACATTAGTAAAATCAGGATGAGTCATGTTCACCAAAATAGAATCATTGGTGATACCAGCGCAATTTATTAAAATATCTATAGCTACATTTGTGGACAAAATTCTTTTTATTTCTTTGGACATTGTTTTACTATCCGTAATATCAAAAATTGCAATATCTAATACATTATTAAATTGACTCAAAATCTTTTCAGAAAATTCATGTCTAGCATGTAAAATTATATTATAACCCTGTGAATCGCAATACTTAGCTATCCCGTAACCGATCCCTCTGTTAGATCCAGTAATAAAACAGTTTTTTTATCACTGGTTGTTCTTCTTGACATATTTTTTACATCCTTTACAAATGATCCAAGTGTTTTACTGTTAATGTGTAATCGCCCTTCTAAAACATTTATTACTG
>AEMJ01000128.1 GCA_000166735.2 Leuconostoc inhae KCTC 3774
CATTGTAACTCATTTTACCAGAAACAATAGTATCCTTATTTAAAGGGAATAAAAGAGCATTTTTTGATACTAAAATTTTTAAATCTTCAAATGATATTTCTTTATTGATGTATTTTTCAATACTTGCAGTTTGTATAAAAGTGCTACCCGTTATAGAGTGAGGGCATTCATAGCTAATAAATACCCTAGTCAAATTGGAGTTTTGTGATGTTTCTAAAGCACGAACCATACTAACAGTCATAAACCAAAGGCGCTGTTCTACATCTGCATCAATACCCTGAAAATTTAGTAGTAGTTGGACGGGGTCACCCATTATTTTTGTCACTTCAAATCGTGTACAGGTATTCTCATGTGATGATAAATATATTTTGGACCACCGCGCATCAATAAATTGGTATTTTTCGACCAATTCCTCAAAAGAAATATCTAAATCAATTAACTGTTCGATTACGCATGTTACAAAAGCTTTTAAGGCAGTAAAAAGGTTAGCAATATTTTGTTCTAAGATTAAATAGTTAACATTGAAAGAATGCTTTTCGTTAGTCCCGTATTCAAAATGATATTGGTCATGCAAAAATTCCACTCCATTATGATCTTTTGCGTTCCTTATCTCTTTGTTTATCAAGTCAGCAAACGGTTTAAAACCCGGTATACCACGTTTCTTTGAACCTAAAAACTCTACACCTTTGTTTAAAAATTCAAAGTCGATTTCCTTTGAAGTTTGTGCACTGATAATACTGCCAATAATCCGTGCAGAATCTAGAAAAGAAGCTTGTGATAATTCGACATAAATTTCTAACATTTTTTTGGGGCGATTAACATCTAAGTATGAAATGTTTTTACTAATAAAATATTCAGATTCTTGTGTATGTATGACTTCGAGTATTTTGGGCAAAAGAGAGATAGAATCAGTCAATATTTTAGGATAGTTGTTCGAGTTTGTCCTTCTAAAATTCACTAAACCTATTTTGAAATAATTCAATAAATTCTTGAAATAAATTATTATCTTCTTTTAGTTTCAGAAGTTGACTGTGATAATGATAATTTGACTCATCAACTAGTTCAGAAATATGTTCTACTTCTGTATTCCATAAATTTAAGTAGTCAGTTACGCTTGAGTTATTTAACATGTAGTTTCCTTTGATGTAATTGTCAACGTCTTTAATAGTAATAATCCAGTATATGATGATTTATGCAAAAAATATAAAATTATTAGTCTCATTATAATACATATTAAATCTTCTATTTACTTCAGTAAGTTTTGATAAATCGTTTTTATATGATATGGATCAGCCAATTTATTCATAATTTTTTCTAAAAAATATTCTCATAGATCCACTTAAACTTTTTTGCATTTATATATTCATTATTTTCATGATCACTCAAGTTAAAGGATTCTTTAATGACGCATGCAGGAAACTCATTTTTTTCCCAAATTGAAGCAACATTTTCGTTTAAAAAATTATCAAATTGGGACTGTTCTTCCTTATCTTGAAAATAAATAAGGAACTCTTCGAATAACATAGGTCTATCGTACTTATTATAGTGGTATTTGAAAATTTCGTCGATAGAATAATATAATTCACCTCTTACAAAATAGTAATAAGGTAATGGAAAATTATTCATATGAATATAACTTTTTTTGAGGCATATTTCTTAGTTCTCGTCCACCATCATTAAAACTGCAGACCCAACTAAATAACACAGTTGTATTATATATAATTTCATAATTTTGCCACTGAAATCCCTCGTAGTCTATAAATAGTTTATTATAAAATTCACTACGGTATGAATCATCTTGTTCTCTGTCTATTTTAATAGTATATAATGGATCATATTTATAATAAAAAAAGATAATTCATCGTTATAAACCCAGTCGTTTGTTTTAGATAAATATATTTTTAACTTTTCTACAACACTCATACCGATACCAAATCTTTTACGCCATAAATATTCTACTTTATCAATATCAGCACTTGCATTTTTGGGTGTATTAGAGTCGTTTATACGAGTATATACATGATGGGCGAATAATTGTTTACCATTTTTTATCCTTGGGGTAATTTTCGGAAAGTATAAA
>AEMJ01000127.1 GCA_000166735.2 Leuconostoc inhae KCTC 3774
TATTTTTGTACCAAATGTGCCAACTTTTTTCACACTACACACTATATAGGACTATTTATTTTTTATGAAAAGTATTGGAACAAATGGCACAAGGGGTTAAGTCTTACTCTCGCAAGGGTTTTCAGGTTTTAGCTTTGGTACAAAAACAGTACATTTTGAGGCACAATGCACTCATACCATAGGTTTAACCCCCTGTTTTTGTGGCACAAATTGCCAATTATTCGTTAAAATATGGGTTTAAAATCTAACCCGTCCCAACTCCAAATGGGATTATCTGTAGGCTTTGCTGTCTGATGTGAACGTGTTTTTATTTTCTTGTAGCCTAGTTGATCCATTTTGTTATTAAATTGCTTGCGTTGTAACTTGCTGTGTATGCCGTTATCGTCTAACCATAATTGAAACACATCCCAAGTTTGTGCAAGACTAGCGCCACCACTGTACACATTATCATCATCTCTGATGACGTCTTTCAAGAAAGTGGTTACTAAATCTTGACGTTCTAA
>AEMJ01000126.1 GCA_000166735.2 Leuconostoc inhae KCTC 3774
AATGCACGAGATGTTGCACTTTGGCGTGGTGAATATTATCAAATACCTGTTGTATTGGGTTCAGCCACACCATCGCTGGAAAGTCGTGCACGTGCGCAACGTGGTGTTTATGAATTATTGCGCCTAACACAACGTGCTGGTGGGGCTAAGTTACCGGTAGTTGACGTAATTGACATGAAAGCAACATTAGCAGACGGGCCAGAAACTAATTTTTCTGAGCAACTGAAAAATAAATTGCAGGAGCGCCTAAATCGTGGAGAACAGTCTGTATTAATGTTGAATCGGCGTGGCTTTTCTAGTTTTGTCATGTGTCGCGACTGTGGCTTTGTGCCACGTGATCCTAATTGTAACTTGGCCATGACGTTACATATGGATTCGCATACATTAAAATGCCATTATTGTGGACATGAAGAACCTATTCCAATAATTTGTGCTAATTGTGGTTCAAATCGTATTCGTTATTACGGCACCGGCACTGAGAAAGTCGAAGCAGAGCTGGCAACGCTATTACCTGAGGCACGCGTCATTCGTATGGATCAAGATACGACACGTAAAAAAGGGAGCATGGATAAAATGCTGCAGAAATTTGGGGATCATAAGGCTGACATTTTACTTGGGACGCAAATGATTGCTAAGGGTCTTGATTTTCCAGAGGTTACTTTAGTCGGTGTCTTAAATGCTGATACATCATTAGGTTTACCAGATTTTCATGCGAGTGAACGAACTTTTCAATTGTTAACACAAGTTAGTGGTCGTGCTGGTCGTGCTAAAAAGGCAGGTGAGGTATTAGTTCAGACGTTTAATCCACAGCATTATGCGATCGTTTATGCAAAGAAACATGACTATGAAGGATTTTATAAGCAAGAAATGGCTGTCAGGCATGCAGGTAATTATGCACCATATTACTATACTGTTCAAATTCAAGCTAGTCATATTATGGAAAATGAAACTGCAAAACAGATGATACAAATTGCGCGTTGGTTACGTTCTCGTGTCGATGATAAGGTTATTATATTAGGCCCATCACCAAAACCGATTGCGAAATTACGCAATCGTTACTATTTTCAAATTATTTTAAAATTTAAACATCGGCATGAAATGGACGTTTTATTGACAGAATTGCAAAACCGCGCCCAAAAATCAAAAAACGGATTACAATTAATGATCGATCGTGAACCGGTTTCTTTTATGTGACAAATGTATGACAATATTCTATGTTATAATAATTAAGAAGCGAAATACTCGTATTAGCGAGTATTTTTTAGTGATTACAAAGATATAACATATGCCGGCTTGGCAGTTTAGTCATTGAACAAAGCAATTAAAATGATTGATTCATGCATTGTACAGAAAAGAGGTTCGATCTATCATGACATATTCAGTTGTACTAATGGGAACCCCACAGTTTGCAGTTCCCATTCTAGAAGCATTAATTGCTGATGATAAATATGACGTCAAGGCTGTGGTTACGCAACCAGATAAACCACAAGGACGTAAACATATTTTAAAACCTAGTCCAGTTAAGGTTGCAGCATTAGCACATAATTTGCCTGTCTTGCAGCCTGAAAAAATTAGTGGGTCAGATGACATGCAGCAAATTATTGCACTAAATCCAGACTTTATTGTGACTGCGGCTTTTGGCCAATTTCTACCCGATAAATTATTGGAAGCAGCTAAAATAGCCGCTGTTAACACGCATGCCTCATTATTGCCTAAGTATCGTGGTGGTGCACCAGTGCATTATGCAATTATGAACGGGGATACCGAGACAGGTGTTTCGATCATGTATATGGTTAAAAAATGGATGCTGGTGATATTATTGATGTTGTTAAGGTGCCAATTACAAATCAAGATAATGTGGGTACTATGTTTGATAAGCTGAGCTTAGCTGGACGTGATTTACTATTGGCTAATCTACCTAAGATCGCTACTGGTGACATTTCGCCAGTTAAACAAAACGATAATGATGTGTCATTTTCACCTAATATTCCACATCATATGCAAAATTTGAATTTTACAAGTGAAACAGCACAACAAATTGATTGGCATTTGCGTGGTCTTTATCCAACACATCCAGCACATGTGCAAGTTGCAGGACAGCGAGTTAAGCTTATAAAAGTGACTCCGCTGGACGAAAAAACTGATTTATCTGCGGGACATGTTGTTGAAAAACAAAAAACAATTAAAAATTTCGGCAGCTGATCAAACCGTGGTTAGTATTGATAGATTACAACCAGCTGGAAAATCTGAAATGGATATTGTAGCTTATCTAAACGGAGCTGGTAATCAGTTACAAACAGGAGATTTATGGGCAGAGGAGCCAATTAATGAGTGATAAACGTGTTTATAGTGACAATCCCCGTGTGTTAGCAGTACAAACGTTAGCTAAAATTAAAAATGGTGCATACTCTAATTTACAATTGAACCAAGTGATTAAGCAACACCAATTGAGTGAAGCAGATAAACGTTTGTTAACAACACTTGTGTATGGTGTTATTCAGCACCGGATGACATTTGAATATTGGCTGGCGCCCTTTGTTGGAGATAAAAAATTGATGCCTGGGTGCGTGAATTACTGTATTCAGCCATTTTCCAGATGAAATTTTTGGATAAAATTCCAGAACATGCCATTTTTAATGAATCCATTGAAGTGGCTAAAATACTTGGTCATGTAGGTACTGGAAAATATGTGACAGCTATTTTGCATAACATTGGTCGCCAAGGTTTAAGAAATATTTCTGAAATAAAAGAACCGATACAACGTTTGTCTATTGAAAGAAGTTTACCGATTTGGTTAATTGAGACGCTGATCTCACAAAATGGTGAAGAGGCAACGCGTGCAATGCTTGAAACAATCAATGATGCCCCCAAGCAATCCATTCGTGTGAATACGACATTAGCAAGTGATGAAGAAGTAGAACAGGCATTGGCAGCTGAAAAGTTTACCACTGTCAAATCACGTGTAGCGGCACATGCTTACATTGTTTCTGGCGGACATGTTGCCAGTTCAAAAGCTTTCCACGATGGTTTATTAACGCTGCAAGATGAAAGTGCTATGTTACCAGTTGAAAGTATGCGTTTGACAGAGAATGTTAAAACGATTCTTGATGCAGCGGCTGCTCCTGGCGGTAAAACGACCCAAATTGCACAGTCTGTTGGTGAAAATGTTACAATTACTGCATTAGATATTCATGAACATAAAATCAAACTAATTCAAAGCAACGCTGAACGACTGCATGTGACAGAAAAAATCCATACGCGTGTGTTAGACGCGCGTAAAGTACCAACAGAAATAGAACAAAAATTTGATCGTATTTTAGTTGATGCACCGTGCTCAGGTTTTGGTTTACTACGACGGAAACCAGAAATTCGTTACGACAAAACATTAACAGATGTCGAAAATTTAGCGCATTTGCAATTTGAAATCTTAGATTCTGTTAGTCAAAATGTTACTGATAATGGTATGATTGTTTACAGTACATGCACAATTTTGCGTCAAGAGAACGATGATGTTATCACAAAGTTCCTATTGAAACATTCAGATTTTGAACTTGTACCAACACAAACATCAAAAAACTTGAAGCCAAACCGTTCTGAAGATGTGCTACATGTTTATCCAAACGATTATCAAACAGATGGCTTTTTCGTTGCAACATTGCAAAAGAAAATGTCGACTGACAACGTATAATCAATTGTCAAAATAAAAGTGAAAATACATCACGTGAAGCAAGATTTTCGAGTTATTCACCAGAAAATCTTTAGCAGATACGTTTTTAGAAGATAAAATAATCCTATGCAAATAGCATTTCATACTGATTCCGGCGTCAAACGTAATGAAAATCAAGATTACGTTGGGGCATTTACAAACCAAAAGGCAATGTGATGGTTATGGTGGCCGATGGTGTCACTTCAACTGAGGGTGGGGAAGTTGCTAGTGCCATGGCTGTAGAACATTTTGGTCACGCCTGGGAAAAAACAACAATTGAAACAATCAAGCCATCAATCGCTTGGATCAAAGAAACAGTTGCCCTTGAAAACGATGTCATTATAGAGGCAGGACAACGATTTGATGATTTAAAAACAATGGCCACGACACT
>AEMJ01000125.1 GCA_000166735.2 Leuconostoc inhae KCTC 3774
TTATATTTAGATCCTGATATTTTAGTGATTAATCCAATTAAGCCCTTATGGACGTTAGATATGAAAAATCAGATGATTGCAGCGGCCAGTCATAACGGTTTAACAGGAGTGAGCCAAACAATAAACAATGTGCGATTCCAAAATAAAATAAATATTTTAATTCTGGTGTGATGTTAATGGATTTAACCAAAATGAGGGAAAAGTAAAATTAAATGATATTATTTCAGTTATTAACCGTCATGCTAAGAGATTAATATTACCAGATCAAGATATTTTGAATTATTTATATAGTGACCATATTTTAAGTATTCCTGAAGAGATTTGGAATTACGATACACGTGATAACATGGTCCATTTTACTAAAAGTTTGGGAAATATCGATATACCATGGGTTCTTGAAAATACCGTTATTTTACATTTTTGTGGGCATCCTAAACCTTGGGAAAAAAGAAGTTTGAATCGCTTTGCGATTTTATATCAACATTACGAACAATTATTGCGTTTGAACTATGGTAAATATTATTGAGTAATTAAATTTATCGCTTTATTCCTATTGAATAAAGGATAGTAGCAATCAACTTGAAATCAAGATATTTTGACAAGGCTGTCAAAATACGTTATACT
>AEMJ01000124.1 GCA_000166735.2 Leuconostoc inhae KCTC 3774
AATAACCTGAACGGAAATACAATGGGTTAAAATTGCTATCCTTCAACAATGCTGCTTCAGCCACCTTGTAATCGTTATCACGGGCAGACTCTTTTAATGCATCGGTTGATTCAGCCTTATTAACTGCAGCGTCATAGGCTGCATTTTTGAATTGACCATTATTATTTGAAGCATCTGTCTTAAAGATATCGTAATATGTCGATCCTTCTGGATAATCGCCACCCCATAATGATACGACAATATCAAAGTTTTGTGTTTGTGAATCTTTAATACGTTGTGAAAATGGCACGAATTTTTGATTGATCTTCAAACCTGGCAAAGCCTTTTCCCATGATCCTTGCAAGTAGTCTAATGTTGATTTAGCTGCTGGTGAATCTGCATCTGAAGTAACAGTAAATGTTGCTTTAGTTTCACCAACTTCTTTCAATCCTTCTTGGAACAAAGTGGCAGCTTTTTTAGGATCAAACTTATAACCAGGTGCAACAAACTTTGCTAAGTCTTCGCCAGAATCTGTCTTAGCAAGGCCTTGTGGTGCCAAACCAGTCGCTGGCGTTGAAATACCTGCAGTCACTTGATCCGTTAATTCTTTACGATTAGTGGCTAAGTTCAAAGCTTCACGAATCTTAGCATTGGCTAAGAATTTGTTCTTACCTGTTTGATTATATTGTAAGTATGCTGTAGTTGCTTCGAGTGCTTTTGTCACATCTTTATTATTTTTGTTAGCTTTGTATAACTCAGGTGTATTAGCAATAGATACACGATCAATCTTACCCTGTTTATACAATTGTACAGCTGTTTCTGGTTTTTGAACAACCTGTACATCAAT
>AEMJ01000123.1 GCA_000166735.2 Leuconostoc inhae KCTC 3774
TACATCTTTTATACACGCGCCCCTATATTAAAGGTGTCTGGACCCAATTTATTAAAGCGAAATATCAATCACTTCTCATCAAATACAATCCGCAGATAAAAAAGAACGATCTCGATACTGCCTATTTAATCGAAACATTGACCACTTTTATTTCGATTTGGTTAAGTCGACCAGAAATTGAACCATTAGATCAATTCCAACAACGGATCACTCATTTGGTGAATCATTCGATGTCGTCTTGGCGATTGTAAATCAGTCATGTAATAATATATTTACGATCAATAAAAAAGCATTAAAGCCTTAACGTATGTTAGGTTTTAATGCTTTTTTTCAACTTTTGATAGCTACTAAGGCTACCGAAAATAAATACCAATATACCCGACCAAATGAATGCAAAAACAATCACTTTATGCCAATTAAATGCTTCGTGTAACACGAATACTGCCATCAACAGTTGAATCGTGGGGTTCAAATACTGAATAAAACTTAACGTAATGAAGTCAGTATTTTTATTTGCCACAGCGAAAAGTAGTAACGGAATCACCGTTATAATACCACTCATGATTAATAGTATGGTAATTCTTGACCCATCTTGCGTCATCACATGTGGCGATAACAGTAGGTACACAAACGCTATAGGCGCAACAATAACTGTTTCTAATGCCAATGAAATCGTTGCAGGCAAAGGCACCTGTTTTTTGATCAAGCCATAAAAACAAAATGAAGCGGCCATTAATAACGTATTCAATGGTAAGGATCCCGTTTGAATGGTTAGGATAATGACACCAATAACCACCAGAATCAGTGCAATGATTTTAGAACGTGAGAGTTTTTCATGCAAGAACATCACTGCTACAGCAACATTCATGAGCGGCATGATGTAA
>AEMJ01000122.1 GCA_000166735.2 Leuconostoc inhae KCTC 3774
TAATAGCTAATAAGTTACCAAAATAACTGCTGGAAATAATTGGGATAATATAGCTGCAGCTGGATGTCCAAATGCATGCGCATAGATACCTGATAAAGGAACAATACCTGCGCCGACGCCACCTGCCATAATTGGCAAACTGACGTACAACACCGAATGATCAAATCCTTCACCAATCAACATGCCCATTAAGCCAACACCAAAGAATGTGATTGCCATTGAA
>AEMJ01000121.1 GCA_000166735.2 Leuconostoc inhae KCTC 3774
CACGGCTGGCTTGATCTAAACCAAGGTAAGCCAATGTCATGGCCGCACTAGAATGATTCAATAAGTGCATGACTAAGCCAATATTATAATATTTTTACTTATTTAGAACTATTTTATAAACTTGATGGACGTCAAGTTTATATCTCCCAAAAGTTAATACACTTTAGTTGAACTAAAATTAAGGGAGAAATCATATGCAACATAATATTCTTAAACATAAAAATAAAATTATGAGTATCAGTGGCTTACTCATTGCCTTAGGACTAATCGCACACTTTATTTTTGCCAATACAATAATTTCTAATAGTGCTTTTATTATAGCTTCGATATTAGGCGTTACCCCCATTTCTTTACAGGCTTATCAGGCTATGAAGGTAAAAGTAGTAAGTATTGATGTTTTAGTAACGATAGCGGTCATCGGTGCTCTCTTTATTCAAAATTATGAAGAATCAGCAATTGTTACTTTTTTATTTTTATTTGGATCATATTTAGAACAACGAACACTTAACCGAACACGATCAGCTATTAAAGAGTTGACGGAAATGGCTCCAGAAACTGCTTTTAAGCAATTGACAGGGGGACAATTTGCAGAAGTAGATATTGATGAAGTAGAAGAAGGGGATATTCTCCTAGTAAAGACTGGTGCCAAGA
>AEMJ01000120.1 GCA_000166735.2 Leuconostoc inhae KCTC 3774
TCCATTCTTCTTCGGTGGTCTTATTGGTATCTTGAGTGGCATTAAGGCGCAAGGGCCAATCTATCGATGGACCACGGCGCACAGTAACCCGATTATTGTGGGCGTAGGAATGCTGATTAGTTTTATACTACTCGTTACTATGGGCTATCGCATGACATTCGATGCGCTGCAAACGTATCAAGGTGGCCTACTACTCGCAACCGTGCTGGCAGGGGTCATGATTTACTGTGCTCGGTTGTTACATGACCAAACGCCTAACATAAATGAACCGCGGTGGATTACTTTTTTGGCGGACGTGAGCTATAGCGTGTACCTTTATCATTGGCCGCTATACGTGATTTTTTCACACATGATGGTCAACTGGTTAGCAGTGCTAGTCACGACTGTACTCTCGATTATATTGTCAGCTTTATCGTATTATGTATTGGAACCAATCATTGCTGGTAAGCAGGCCAATTGTTTTTTGGGCACACAGTGACGTGGCGACAATTACAGTTGCCGGTTGTCGTTGTGGGGTTATTGCTAGCTATCAATACAGGGATTGTGGTCAAAAAATGCGCCACAACTCTCGACGCTTGAACAAAAATTATGGGTGGGTGGCATTTATCAAGATATTGATAAGA
>AEMJ01000119.1 GCA_000166735.2 Leuconostoc inhae KCTC 3774
GCTAATGAAAAACACCAAACACGTACGCAGGACGCCGGGAAAAATTGCTTGATTTGGCAGGCCTAGCTTCTATTTTAGCGCCACGTGGCTTTTCATCAAAGGAAGTTTTGGGCACTTATCAAAAAATGTACGAGGCACAGGTTGTGTCATATCCACGTACAGAAGATAAAACTGTGACGCCAGAACAATTTAACGACTTACTACCTAAAATTGACCAGATTGCACAGCTCGTTCATGTTGATACCAGTTTGTTAACGCACCGCCAACCACGTCCAACACACGTTAAAAAGCAAGGTGCTCACGGTGCTAACCGACCTGGCGAAAACCTACCAACTAGCTTAGCAAGTTTAACCAAATTTGGACCGAGTGCACAAGCAATTTATGATATTTTAGCTAAAAACTATCTAGCAATGCTCGCTGAAGACTATGTTTATGATCATGTGACAGCCGATTTGGAAGATTATCCACTGTTCAAAACAGCTTTTAATATACCAATTGAAATGAATTTCAAAGCGGTTTACGATTCTCAGCGGGCGATTAAGGTTGAAGAAGACAGCGAAGATGATAATACTGGGCAGTTAGGACCAATTGCGCAACCTTATTTGTATGAAGGGGCGAACAAAAAGCCACAAACACCGACCACTAAATGGATTATGGCATTCCTAGAAAAGCACCATGTCGGGACTGGTGCCACACGAGTATCAACGTTATCTGACATGAGTCGCGGCACAAAATCGATGATCAAAGAAACAC
>AEMJ01000118.1 GCA_000166735.2 Leuconostoc inhae KCTC 3774
ACAAAATAATCTGTCATAGGCACTAATTCATGGCTGCCACGGCGGTAAAATCCACTTGTCAAATGGCCTTCCTGCCACTTAACTGGCACAATCGTCTTATTACGGTAATAAGTCGGGTTCTCCATGCCAATCGTGGGTTCAACTGCCACTGCTATATTTTTCTCTTGGAATAGTTTTTTAATTTGAGATTGTTTCAACTCAAGTTGTGCATCATATTTCAAATTGACAAGTGGTGCAGTACCAGCAGCAATTAAATACTGACGATGACTGTTTTGACGTTTATTTGATGCCACAATAATTTCAATAATCTTAGCATAACCAGAAAATTTGTCTACTTGAATCACTTCTAACAATACTTTTTCACCTGGAATGGCATCAGCAATATATAGTGGATATGTCGGTGTTATATAGACAATGCCCATACCATCAATACGTATGTCATCAATTATTACTGTTATTTTTTCATGCAATGTCACTGGGAGACTTGTTCGAGCCATAATATCAATATATCGTGATTAATTTTTTACGATAACACCATGTACTTCACATAGCCGTTAACTTAATTATCACCAAATATTTTCCCTTCTTAAATTATAATTCAAAAAATAAAAGCGTTCACTTTAGTGAACGCTTTTATTAAGAACACTGACTTACTTTTCTTCGTTGTTCTTGAAGCCAAATCCAGCAAACTTCTTGTTGAACTTGTCGACTGCACCATCCGCTTGTGTAAACTTCTGCTTACCTGTGTAAAATGGATGTGAATCTGATGTGATATCCATACGGATAACTGGGTATTCTGTACCTTCAAAATCAGTTGTATCATTTGATGTCACAGTAGAAGCTGATAAAAACTTCTTACCTGTTGTTGCATCAAGAAAAACAACTGGTTGGTACTTGGGATGGATTTCTGCTTGCATGGTAATTTCTCCTTAGCGCCCTGATACTTCTGTACCAGAGTCAGTCTATAACTAGTATATTTTAGCATGTTAATAATTAAATTGCAACAAACTGCTGTACTAATTATCATCATTATTAACGTTATTTATCTTGACATTAAGGCATGAGATTAATTAAATCAATACCTTCAATTGAAATTTCAGCACCTAAGTGTGTTAGCTTATCTTGAATACGATCATAGCCACGTAAAATATGGTCGGCATCATTAATGACTGTTTCACCCTCAGCCATGATAGCTGCAATGATCAATGCAGCACCTGCTCGAATCTCAGCTGCTTGAACATCTGTTCCAACGAGACGTGGCGAGTAATTAATTTTAATTTCACCCGGTTTTTCAGAATCAACATCTCCACCCATACGTCGCAGCTCGGCAATATGCTTGACACGCTTTGGATAAATTGTATCTTGAATTGTACTTTCACCATTCGCCATCAGTAATAGTGGTGTTATTGGTTGTTGTAAATCCGTTGCAAAACCAGGATAGGGCATTGTCTTAATAGCCACTGGTTTTAAATCATCTGATTTATAAACATGAATCATGTCTTCGCCAATATCCAGGTTAACACCCATTTCTATTAACTTTGACGTATAAGATTCCAAATGTTCTGGAATTACATTTTTAATTGTTACACCATCACCAAAAGCTGCAGCCATACTCATATAAGTACCAGCCTCAATTCGATCTGGAATAACTGTATGTGTGTTCTTTGCCTTTAAACTGGGAACACCTGCAATACGAATTGTATCTGTTCCAGCACCACGAACGTTAGCACCCATATTATTTAAAAAAGTTGCAATATCAATAATTTCCGGTTCGCGTGCCGCATTTTCAATCACAGTTTGGCCTTTAGCGCGTACTGCAGCTAAAATAATATTAATTGTGGCACCAACTGATACAGTATCTAACGCAATTCGAGCACCAATCAAGCCATGAGCAGTCGCATCAATGTGAATAATATCATTACTTTCAGTAACCGTTGCTCCAAGTGCCTCAAATCCTTTGATATGTTGATCTATTGGCCGTCTACCTAAATTATCTCCACCAGGAAATGTAACTGTCGCCCGATTAAAACGTCCAAGCAAAGCACCCATAAAATAATATGACGCGCGAAGCGACTTAATCGCACCACTTGGTAACTCACTTTCTCGAATTTGCGTCGGATCAATATCCAAATTACCATTCGCAAAAACGGAATGAACATTCATCGCATTCAAAATCAATTGTAAATTTTTGACATCGAGAATTTGCGGTACCGTATCAAATTTGACAGGTGTGTCAGCCAAAATAGCAGCTGGAATGAGTGCAACTGTTGAATTTTTTGCGCCACCGATTGTGACCTCACCATGGAGGCGTTTGCCACCGTGTACAATTATTTTAGCCATGAATTTTCCTTGTAAAAGTTATAGTCCAAATTCAATTATACCGTGAAATTAGACTAAACTCAAATTAAATTAGAAAACAACTCAACGTACTTCCACATTAAGTTGCTTTACTAAGGCATCTGTTACGCGCTCAAAGTCTGAGTTAACCTCTGCTTCAACTAATGTCTCATCATTATCTTGATAAGTTAAACTATATGCCAATGATCGTTTACCATGCGGTAAATTGTCGCCTGTATAAACATCAAACAACGTGATATCAACTAGTTTACTGCCCGCAGCACCACGAATAACTGTCTCAATCACTGCATGTTGAACTGATTCGTCCACCAACAAAGCTGCATCACGACTCATTTGAGGAAAACGTGAAATTTTGTTATATTGCACGTCACTTTTAGCCGCAGCCATCACAGCAAATAAGTTCAACTCAAAGCCGAAGACTGCCGCCATTTTTTGTGATTTAGTGAGCAGCGGATGAATTTGACCAACAAAGCCAAGATATACATCTGCCGCATAAATATCCGCTGTTTGACCAGGATGCATGTTGCTATGTCGATCTGTTGCAACATAGCGAACATTTTCAACACCGATTTGATCCAAATAAGCTGACACAATACCTTTAATATCATAGAAATCAACAGCACGTGCCTTTTTTAAATGCTGCCAAGATGATGTTTCATAATTACCAGTCAAAACACCGGCAATATGTTCAATTTCAATCGGTAATTCATCACTATTATCCTTAGCAATAAATACACGTCCTTGCTCATAAAGTGCAATATCATGCACAGAATGATTAATATTGTAAGCAACATCTTCTAGCAAACCTGCTAATAAATTTTGGCGTGCAGTTGTTCGATCAGAACTCATCGGGTAATCTAAAGACACAACTTTTGCTGTACGATCTTCAGCAAATTGTTGCGCTTTCAAAGGTGTTGTCAAAGCATAAGAGATGGCTTGATTTAAACCTAAACTTTCCATAATGTGGCGACTTGCTCTTATTTGTCGTTGTTGCAGTGTCAGTTTCCCAGGTGTTGTAGGACCATAAGGCAGTGTCACCGGCAAATTATCATATCCATACAGTCGTGCAATTTCTTCAATCAGATCTGCTTCTATACTCATATCTGCTCGTCGTGCTGGTAACGTTACATGAAGACTGGCACCATCATTTGTATAATCAAATGCTAATTGTTTGAAAAATAGCGCAATATTCTCTAGCGTTAACTGCGTCCCTAATATTTGATTAACACGTTTAGCGGTTAAGGATAGCACAATGTTATCACGCTTAGTATCAACAGCAGTCACACGTCCACGAGCAACCTGCCCGCCAGCAAGATCATCCACTAAACTGGCCGCATGGTCTAACGCAGTAAATGTGGCATCCCAATTCACGCCACGTTCAAAACGTGCCGATGCTTCCGAATGCAAATTATGTCTACGTGCTGTGGCACGTACCAAACTCGGATTAAAAATAGCCCCCTCTAACACAATATTTTCTGTATTTTCATCAACTTCTGAATTTAACCCGCCCATAACACCAGCTAACATCAAAGCCTCTTCATCCGTTGCAATGACAATGTCTTCACCAGAACGCAAATCACGTTTTTGACCATCTAACGTCACTAATTCTTCGTTTTTTTCGGCGCGACGAATATACAATTTTT
>AEMJ01000117.1 GCA_000166735.2 Leuconostoc inhae KCTC 3774
TAGCTCCTGCCGTTTCGGTTGTTGTGGATTTTTGATAAACCCAAGTGTTTCTGTATATATTGTTGCATACCCTGGACCCATTAAACCAGAAACGAGTATTGCAATATACACGCCATTGAAACTCCTATCAATTAACATATATGCAATCGCAATAAATCCTAGAATAGAATATCCGAGCAATACTTTCAAATGGGGAATTTTTCGCATCAAATAGTCAGCAATCACTCGTCCTAAGAAAAGGCAATATAGCTATAGATGACAAAGTTAGAAGCATTGCGTTCGTTCAGGTGAGTATTTAATGTTAAAGCTAACCGTATAGTAAACGACCACACAGACACTTGCAAGCCAACATACATAAATTCAGTAAATAAGCCATAACAAAAATCTTTGTTTTTTAATAAATTAGTAATTGTTTCCCAAAGATTTTCATGCGCAGCAATATTAGATTGCTTCGGTTTGCTTTTAGGAAATTGAACAATTAAGAAAATTATAATCATTATCATAAGTACCATTATCATGTAACGATACGGTAGTAACGTTTTTCTCAGTGCGTTTTCTCCAAAAGCTATTTTAACAGTGCCGCTTAAACCTTTAAGCTGTGTTTCTAGATTATTTCCATTCGTGAAAATTAGATACTTTCCCAACAAAATGCCTGCAATAGAACCAATTGGTAAAAAATGTTTGTGAGATATTCAATCTCAAGGTTCGCCCGCGTTCAGGTCCTAGTAATGCGGAGTACGTATCTGCAGAAGTTTCAATTAAACTTAGTCCTGTTGCCAGAACAAATAAAGCAATGAGAAAAAACCATATGTCGCTGATGCTGATGCGGGGAAAAACAATGCGCTACCAATCAAGTATAATCCAAGACCAACAATGATTGTAAATTTATACGACG
>AEMJ01000116.1 GCA_000166735.2 Leuconostoc inhae KCTC 3774
AAATTTTAATCGCCTTCCAACAAGCATCTAATGTTTGACGAATCTGCTCTTCACCAAATGGATATTTGCCTCCCAAATATCCTCTTATTGAATTAGCAACCATACCTTTTATAAGATGACAGCAAAAAGCAGGATCCATGTCAGTAATGATACCTTGGCTCTGTCCTGTTTCAATAATTTTAAAAATTTCAACCATAGCAGGATTCATCATATTTCTGACTTCCTCGTATATATATGGTGAGTCGCTATATCCTTCTATAAACAAAATCTCTTTTGGAAATTTCATTCCATAATCCATCATATTTTTCAAAATACACCTAGATCTTTGGTAAATAGTTTGATCAGAATCATAGTTATCCATGATGACTTGACCCATGTGAATAAATACGCTTTTATAAAGTTCACTCACTAATTCTTCTTTATTATCGTAATAATAGTAAAAAGTACTGGAACCGACATTCGCTCGCTTAAATATTTTTGGAAAAGTAACTGATTGCATCCCTTCCTCAATGATTAATTCAAGTGTTGCATCCATAATATCTTCTCTTTTACCCATGTTTTCTCCTTCTTAATAAAAGTACTTTATTACTAATGCTAGATTTATACTATCATAAT
>AEMJ01000115.1 GCA_000166735.2 Leuconostoc inhae KCTC 3774
CAGGAAGTTGTCAAAGATTTTGATGGACACTATCCGTCAGGTTTAAAGGATAGCGAAGTCAGTGCTAAGTTAACGGCCTATGGTTTTAATGAGATGTTGTTAAAATCAACACCAAAATGGTTGATTTTTTAAAGCAATTTAATAATGTTATTATTTATATTTTAATTGTAGCAGCATTGTTAACGTTGTTGATGCGTCATTATTCTGATGCCACGGTTATCGGCTTAGTTGTTATTATTAATGCACTAATTGGCTATTTTCAAGAAATTAACGCTAGCAATGCCCTACGAAAAAAATTAAAAATATGTTGTCCGTTGAGGCGACAGTCATTCGTAACAATAACAGATTTGACATACCATCTAGAAATCTAGTACCTGGTGATCTTGTTTATTTAGAGGCAGGGGACAATGTTCCTGCTGATTTAAGAATTCTAGATGCTGATAATTTGCGAATTCAAGAGTCATCTTTAACCGGTGAAGCCGATTCAGTGTTGAAATCCAGCACTAGTGTTGCAATTGAAACACCTTTAGCTGAGCGTGCTAATATGGCCTATGCAACAACGGCAGTTACTAACGGCAGTGCTACTGGTATTGTTATTGCGACAGGTCTCAAAACAGAAATCGGTTTAATTTCACAAAGCGTTTCAGATGTTAAAGATAATAAATCACCTTTGACAAAAGAATTAGATACCTTGGGCAGGGGTATTTCATGGTTTATTTATTGGTGTCGCA
>AEMJ01000114.1 GCA_000166735.2 Leuconostoc inhae KCTC 3774
TCGCATGGTCCAGTTGGTTAGGACGCCTGCCTGTCACGCAGGAGATCGCGGGTTCGAGCCCCGCTGCGACCGCTAAGTATACGAATGAATAAGCATGAACAGCCAGTGTTATGTGGGGTGCAACTCCTTACCATGTTATATCAGCATTAGCTGATTTTTATGATTGTAGGGATATAGTTAAACGGTAGAATAGCGGTCTCCAAAACCGTTGATGGGGGTTCGATTCCCTCTATCCCTGCCATGGCGGTAGTGGTGAAGTGGTTAACACACTGGTTTGTGGATCCAGCATGCGAGGGTTCGATCCCCTTCTACCGCCCTATAAGCTTAAGGCTTTGTATTTGCCGTTGTGGCGGAATTGGCAGACGCGCTGGACTCAAAATCCAGTGGTGGCAACACCGTGTGGGTTCGACTCCCACCGACGGCATAAAAAGGTTGTGGTATCTCAATGATACTGCAACCTTTTTATTTTTCTAATGTTGCAATTCAATTAGTATTTACCAATTATGCCAAAAACATGACACGTTAGGCTATTTTCATTGTTTTAAATGTGATGACATATTACAATTTTCTTATTAACTAATTAAGAGGTAAGAAAATGAATAAACAGAATAGTAAGTTTACAACTTTACTGTGTTTTTTAATGGTGAAGGGTGTATATTTAAATTTAAGCGATGCATTAACAAATGACGTGAAGTGTCAAGATAACAACAACTTGGTGAAATCGACACATTTTGATACAATAGAGACATGATAATTGGAATAGGAAATGATACAGAATCTATCAGTCGTGTAGAGGCGATTGTTGAAAGACAAAATAATTTTATTACAACTATTTTGACCGAAACAGAACGTAGCCAAGCAGCTAAACGTAAGGGTAAACATTACAATGAATTTATTGCTGGCCGGTTTTCTGCCAAAGAAGCTTTTTCGAAGGCAACAGGATATGGCATTGGTGAAAAAGTACATTGGCATGATATAGAGATTTTAAATGCACCTAACGGCCGGCCAATTATGCGTGTAAAAAAATTTTTGTACAAGACACATGTAGCGATTACACATAGTGGAGACAGAGTTAATACTGTCGTAATTATTGAACGTTTAACGATGTGGGAGCGAATAAGTTTAAAAATTTTTCCTAAACATGGGGTTTTATGATGAATAAAAAAGTTGATATTTTACGAACCAGACCATCTTGGATTGCAATTGATTCAGAGGCTATCCAGGAAAATGCGCGAATAATTATGCAATATACTGGCGCAAAACGATTGATCGGAGTTGTCAAAGCGAATGGATACGGATTCGGTGCTGTTGCTACGGTAAAAGCTTTGTATGAGATTGGTGTTCGTGATTTTGCAGTTGCAACAATTGCTGAAGCGGCTATATTGCGTCAAGAAGTGACATATGATGATTTTCAGATATTATTGCTAGGTGTGCAAGATGTTGCCTTTGTAGATATTATGGTAGCATATCACCTATCACCAGCCGTGGGAGACTTAAGTTGGTTGCAACAAGCAGTTAAATTAATACCTGAAGGTAAAGTGTTAGAAGTACAATTAGCGATTGACACTGGTATGGGTCGTATGGGTGCGCACTCTCAATCACAAGTCAAGGAAATGTATGAATTCATTCAGTCGTCGGATAAATTACAACTGATGGGTGCATTTACACATTTTGCTACTGCGGATGACAATAATCAAAGCTATTATGATCATCAGGTTGAAAATTTTTATAAATGGGTGCATGGGGCAAACATACCAGAGAAGTATTGGCATTTAGCAAATTCTGGATCTGCGTTATGGCATAAAAAAGAAATTAATATTCATACGATACGTGTAGGTTCTGTGCTATATGGATATAATCCTGGCGCCCCAGAACGTGACATGCCAATTAAATTAAAAAGTGTCCTATCACTTAAATCGCGCATAGGATTTGTTCATGAATTGCAGGCTGGAGAATCTGTTAGTTATGGTGCCACATATACAGCAGAAAGGCCACAATGGGTAGCAACATTACCAATTGGCTATGCCGATGGATACTTAAGACGAATGACTGGAATGAGAGTATTAATTGCCGGACATGTTGAACATGTCATTGGTCGTGTCACAATGGATCAAATTGTTATATCGTTAGATAAAAAATACCCTGTTAATACAGAGGTAACACTAATTGGTCAAGATGGTGATGAAGAAATAACTCTCGAAGAATTTGCAGAATATGCTAAAACAATTCCGCATGAAATATCGACAACGTTTAGTTCAAGACTACCAAGAATATATAATTAAAAGCGCTAAGGCGCGTACATAATAAGTGGGAATTTATGAAAGAAGAATATCAAGCAGTGATGCGAGGTGATGTGTTTTATGCAGATCTGAAACAAGGAATTGGTTCAGAACAGGCTGGAGTTCGGCCGGTATTAATTATTCAAAATGATGTTGGAAATGCAAATTCACCAACAACCATTGTTACTGCCATAACATCACAAATATCAAAACCAAAATTGCCAACGCATGTTTTATTACCGGCACATATGGGCGGAATGAAGCGTGATTCTGTTATTTTAGCAGAACAGGTTCGTACAATAGATAAACGACGATTACGCGATAAAATAGCGCATATTAATGTTTCATCTGCTGAAATGCAGCAGGTTGAACACGCACTGAGAATTAGTGTTGGTTTGAAGTAAAAAAGCGGGTTGTCTAATGATTTATAAGTCATTCATATATTAGCTTCAATTTTTTCCGTGGCTATAATTAGGAGATAAATGTGTCGAAAAAGAGAATCATGTGGCTAGATTTTGCGAAGGGCATCACAGTGTTTTTAGTCGTCGTCGTACATGTTGTTGAGGGTATCTACAAAACTGAAATGTATCCTCAGTGTGATGTTTTTTCGGAGATGACGATGGGCTTACTATTTACAATTGTTATGCCTATTTTTTTTGCTTTGTCAGGATATGTTTACAAACCGGTACAAAATAGTCAAGATTTTTTTAAAAAAATAATGAACAAGCTATTCAGGTTAGGCATGCCATATATTATCTTTTCTATTATATATGTTGTACTGCAACATATTAGTCCGGGGGTCCATAGTTTAAATTCATGGCATGATTTATTACAGATTTATGTTATGCCAGTTGGCTATTTATGGTATTTATATGTTTTATTTTTGGTTTATGTGTTTGTGGAATTTATGCATCTTATTCATATACCACCTCATTGGCAAATGATACTGTATGCAGGTTTGTTATTATATAGTGTGATGCCATTTTCAAATCTTGTTTATCCGGTTAAAAGTTTATTTATGTGGGTAGGAAGTTTTTATATCGGGTATACCTTAAAAGAAAAACCACAAATTCTGGAAAATAAATATATCATATCCGCCTGCAGTGTATTATTTTTCTGCAACTTTTTTTGGCAAGGAAGCCAAGGTGGTGATTGGTTTAATACTGATATGATGTCACTTGGAAATATGATTTCAAAAATCACAAGTATACCAATATTTATATATATATTTTCACATGTTAAAAATGGTGGCATCACAAGATATTTTACAAAATACGGTCGTTATTCCTTGATTATTTATCTTGTTCATGCCCCAGTTGCGTCAATTATTCGCACACTAATTTTAAAAGTAGCTCTGCCACCATATACTTTGTTAGTTATTAGTACATTGGTAATTTCTTGGTGTATTAGCATTTTTGCCATCTACTTGTCTGGAAAATTTTCCTGGGTAAATTATGTCTTCTATCCTGATAATTATTTTAAACGCATGAAATAAAGTCTTGACGAATGGTTTGTTTTCTAGTAATATTAGCACTATCTTAGAGGATTAAGCAAATACATCGATAGAGAACTGATGCTGCTGGAAATTCAGTGATGTTAATGCCCAAGGTTGCTAAGTGTTAAAATATAAATAAGTAAAGTGGTTGTTGATATTGATATGTCAGCAACAATACAGGTGGTACCACGGTGAAAATCGTCCTAATTTAATTTTTAGGGCGATTTTTCAGTGTAACCATAAAAAAGGAGAAAATATGCGTGAAATTGATATGTCAACGAAGTATGATCCAACCGCTGTGGAATTAGGGCGTTATGATAAATGGCAAGAAAAGAAATTATTTGCCCCAGAATCAAATCGGGCTATTCAAGGCAATGAGCCAGAGCCATACGCCATTGTTATTCCACCACCTAATGTTACGGGTAAATTACATTTGGGCCATGCTTGGGATACAACTTTGCAAGATATGATTATTCGTCAGAAAAAGATGCAAGGCATGGATGTACTTTGGTTGCCTGGCATGGATCATGCAGGAATTGCAACACAAGCCAAGGTTGAACAACGTTTACGTGCAGAAGGTATCTCTCGTTACGATTTAGGACGTGAAAAATTTGTTGAACAGGTTTGGGATTGGAAGAACGAATATGCAGCAACGATCAAAAAACAATGGGGAAAAATGGGCTTATCTCTCGATTTTGATCGCGAACGTTTTACATTAGATGATGGCCTAAATAAAGCAGTTAATAAGGTATTTATTGATCTATACAAAAAAGGTCTGATTTATCGGGGAGAATACATCATCAATTGGGATCCACAAGCCAGAACAGCTTTATCGGATATTGAAGTTATTTATCAAGATGATGAAGGTGCATTTTATCATGTCAAATACCCATTTACAGATGGAACGACAATTGATGGCAAGAATTATATTGAAATTGCAACGACGCGTCCAGAAACAATGTTTGGTGATGTCGCAGTTGCTGTGCATCCAAGTGATGAACGTTATAAAGATTTGATTGGTAAAACAGTCATGGTACCACTTGTAGGCCGTGAAATCCCGATTATTGCAGATGAGTATGTTGAAAAGGATTTTGGGACAGGTATGGTGAAAATTACGCCAGCACATGATCCTAACGATTTTCAAGTGGGTAATCGCCATAATTTGGAACGGATTAACACGATGACTGATGATGGGCACTTAAATGATAAGGCTGGCAAATATAATGGCTTAGAACGTTTCGAGGCGCGTCAGGCGATTGTTGCGGATCTTGAGTCTGGGAATCATATGTTAAAGGTTGATCCAATTGTACATTCAGTTGGTCACTCTGAACGCACTGGTGTTCCTGTCGAATCACGTCTGTCAACACAATGGTTCGTAAAAATGGCACCATTAGCTAAGCAGGCACTAGATATGCAAAAAAATGCTGATGAAAAGGTTGAATTTGTACCCGCCAGATTTGAAGATACGTTTACACGCTGGATGGATAATATCCGTGATTGGGTTATTTCTCGACAGTTATGGTGGGGGCATCAAATTCCCGCATGGTACAAGAATAAGGGTACGGACCAAGAAGAAATATATGTTGGAACGGATGAACCAGAGGGTGAGGGTTGGCAACGAGATCCTGATGTGCTAGATACTTGGTTTTCATCAGCATTATGGCCTTTTTCAACAATGGGTTGGCCGGATAATAAAGCAGATGATTTTGCCAAATACTATCCAACAAACACATTGGTAACAGGTTATGATATTATATTTTTCTGGGTAGCACGTATGATGTTTCAAGGCAAAGAGTTCACAGGGCAAAGACCATTTAAAAATGTGTTAATCCATGGCTTGATTCGCGATGGTGAGGGACGTAAAATGTCTAAGTCACTGGGTAATGGTGTAGATCCGATGGACGTTATCGAAAAGTATGGTGCAGATGCTTTACGTTGGTTCTTAGCAACTGGTTCAACTCCGGGTCAAGATGTGCGTTTTACATATGATAAAATGGATGCTGCTTGGAATTTCATTAACAAAATTTGGAATGCATCGCGTTATGTTATTATGAATTTGGATGAAAAGACGCCATCAACATTGCCTGATTTAGACAAGCTGTCATTAAGTGATAAATGGATATTATCA
>AEMJ01000113.1 GCA_000166735.2 Leuconostoc inhae KCTC 3774
AATGCAGTTGAATGATTGACCATATGGTCTGTACTTAACACAAAATTATTAGCTAATTTTGCAATCATTTCTCTAGTAGACATCATTTTAGAAACAATCGTTGCTGTCTCCTTTGGCTTCATGTTCTCCTCTACTGCAAGATAAAGATAGACATGATCCGCCCAAATACCAAGTTCAAGGTGTGGCATCATTTTATACCCACGTTTATTTGGTGCAAAAGCTACCCATGTGTTGTCCGGTGCATTCGTTGTGCGACGCAAATGTTTGGCAATATGTGCATACCATTGTTGCCCATTTGTATTTAATATTGGTAAAATTATTTCAGCTGACTGTTCAAATTTTGGATCAATAATAGTCCTAATAAGTGTCATTCTATCAGTTAACGATGCCACATCAAATATCTCAAAATCACTATCTTTAAACATTATTTATACCTTAAAACTTTCTAAATCTTGCTGACACTGACTTGCTTTAGCACGGTCAACCATTGAATTAAAACATAACCAATCACTAAGATGGTTGCAATTAAATTTAACCAAATGAGTAGCACAATAATAGCACTCATTGATTGATAGAAATCATACTGTTTGACAGCCAAATTAGTGTACCATGTAAAACCAATATTCAAAACGTTTAGCGCAACAACTTCTATAAAACTGCCAATAGCAACAAATCTCAGTGGCGCACGTCCTTCTTTTGTTGGTAATAAATAATTCATCATGA
>AEMJ01000112.1 GCA_000166735.2 Leuconostoc inhae KCTC 3774
ACAATGGTACTATTCAAATAGTGGCTGATAGAGTAGGGGAAGATTCTACATTTGGAAAAATTATTGAGTTGGTAGAAGAAGCACAGGATTCTAAATCAGAAGCAGAACGATTTATTGACCAGTTTTCTCGCTGGTATACACCTGCAGTACTTACAATTGGGCTGTTGGTTTGGGTATTAACCAAAGATACAGAACTTGCGATTACCGTATTAGTACTTGGTTGCCCAGGAGCCTTGGTAATTGGTGTACCTGTTTCAAACGTTGCGGGGATAGGAAATGGCGCAAAAAATGGTATTTTATTTAAAGGTTCTGAAGTGATTAGTCATTTTGCCAATGCAGATACAGTGTTATTCGATAAAACAGGTACCTTAACTGAAGGAAAGCCTGAAGTGAGCGATATTATTTATTATGGAAATAATCAGGAGGAGGATTTATCTCTATTGCTTTCAGTTGAAAGTGAGTCTGATCATCCATTAGCTGTCGCTATTGTAAATAAATTAGCACAATATAAAGTAAGGCCTATAGAAAATACACAGGTTGTAAAAGGTGGGGGCGTAATTGCTCACGTAGATGGGCACATTGTTTCAGTAGGGAATAAAACCTTAATGAAACAAGAAAGTATACCGCTATCTGATGATGTTCTTAAAAAATTGAATAAATTAGAAAGAACCGGTAATTCAATTGTATTAACGGCAGTTGATCATAAGTTAATCATGTTAATGGGTATCCGCGACAAAGTTCGACCAGGTGTTAAGCAGGACTTACAAAAATTAAAATCACTTGGTATTAAAAATCTCATTGTATTATCAGGTGATAACCAAGGTACAGTTAATTCAGTTAAAAAGGAACTAGGTTTAACCGAAGCCCATGGTGATATGCTACCAGAGGACAAGCAAGCATTTCTAAAAAGACGACAGGACTCAGGTGAAATAGTTGTTTTTATCGGTGACGGCGTTAATGACAGTCCCTCTCTGGCTACTGCAGAGGTAGGTATAGCTATGGGGAATGGAACAGATGTCGCAATTGAAAGTTCAGATATTGTCTTAATGAATTCTAACTTTAACCGCCTTCCTCATGCTTTAGGCCTAGCAAAAGGAACATATGCGAATATGCGACAAAATATTCTAATTGCTGTTGGAGTCGTAATAATACTATTGGTTAGTTTAATATTTAGTGAATGGATGTCCATGTCAATTGGGATGTTGGTTCATGAGGCCAGTATTTTAGTAGTTATTTTAAATGCAATGAGATTAAGAGGTTATCAATTAAGATAATTGATCTATATCAAGTATTTTAAAAAGAATGGCCTATATAATTTATTTAAAGGAGTGATAGATATGACTAAAGCAACATTAAAATTAGAAACATTAACTTGTCCATCATGTTTACAAAAAATCGAACGTGGTTTAAAACAAACTGCCGGTGTAAAAAAAGATTCTGTAAAAGTACTTTTCAATGCAAGTAAGGTAAAAGTGGATTTTGATGAAAATCAGGTCAATTTGAATACAATTGAAAAAGCAATTGAAGACTTAGGATACCCAGTAATTAGTTCAAAAGTAAAGGAAGGTGCATAAAATGACAACGATAAATGAAAGGCAAGAAAAATTAGCTGCCGAACAAGCATATAAAGAACACATTCATCATACTAAGATTAATTCTGCAGCTGTTACAGATCATATACTTGCTAATATTCATACATTACATGTAAAATTACATCAATATCATTGGTATGTAAAAGGCAAAAATTTCTATGCATTGCATAATGTTTTTGAAAATTTATATAACGAGAATGAGGCATGGTTTGATAAAATTGCAGAACGTTTACTAGCTTCAGGATTTAAGCCAGCATCAACAACTACTGAATTTCAAGAATTTACAACGATTTCTGAAGATTCTTCGGAAAAATATTACACTGCTGATGAGATGGTCCTACAGATAGTAGAAGATTTTAGATCTAATCGTGAATTTACTATTCGTGCAATTCGCTTAGCACAAGAAGAAGGAAATGATGCTTTGGAAGATTCACTAATTAGTTATAAAGCTTATTTAGACGTAAATATTTGGCAACTTCAAGCATTTATTAATAAGGATGCCTTAGAAGACGATGACTATATAGATAACGATTAATTAGGAGAAAAACGGTATGGCATACCATAATCATCATAGTCATGTAGATTGTATACGTTTAGTGCCGATTTTCAATCATCTCAATGATGAACAAATGCATCTAATTGCTCAATCAGCGAATGAAGTACAATACGTAAAGAATGAGCTATTATTTAGGTTTGGTGATAAAGATGACACATTATATATCATAAACAATGGACGTGTACGTATTTATAGCCTAAGTGAGTCTGGTCGTGAGCAAACCATACGTATCCTACATCCGGGTGATTTTATGGGGGAAGTTGCTGTTTTACAGACTGAAGGTTATCATTCGAATTATGCTGAAGCAATATCGGAAACAAGTATTTGTAGGATTCATAAAAAGGATTTAGATCAATATTTAGATCGCTATCCAGAAATCATGCGACGAATATTATCGGATATTACAAAACGGCTACAGTTATCAGAAAAACAAACTGTGCAAGTCAGTACTGAACCTGTTGAAGCTCGAATTATTGATTTTCTATCAGAAAATGTTGAAGATGAAAAACCATACTTATGTGACTTTACCCATGTCAAAAAAGATTTGGCTACTTACCTGGGGACAACTCCAGAAACAATAAGCCGTAAGTTCTCATCATTGGAAGAGAGAGGTCTAATTAAACGGCACACCCAAAATGTGTTGAGATATTTGATTTAGATGCATTATTATTTGTATCAAGTTAAGTCGATTTATACTTAAAAATAAGGATATCGTTTTAAATGATGAACATGGCGGTACACAGTTCATCGTCACTAACCTAAGTCTTCCACAAAAAGACATCGTCCGTGTTTACCGCAAGCGTGCGGCGATTGAAGATATTATTCGCGAGCTTAAAGGTGGATTTGCCTTTGGCAAAACTGATAGCAGTTCATTTTTCGCCAACAAAGCGCGCATGTGGATCTCAGTAATTGCATCAAACTTGATGCGGTTGATGAAGAGTATTGCGTTGGACGACCAGCAACAATCGTGGACAATCAATACCTTTCGAGACCGTTTGTTAAAAAATCGGTGGACGTGTGTCACTAAGCACGCCCGCAAGGTGATTTTGACGTTAGATAGCCGCATCCAAGAACAATTCGATGGTCTGTTCTGGCGAGCTTGGGAACGACTAAATGCTTTGTGGCAATAAAACAACGAAGTAGATTTTCAAAAAAATAGCAAAATCTGGCTGGTTTTAGTGTTCCTATTTTTCTCAAAAAACGCTCAATCGAAAAAACACCCTGAAACTGTGCCAAGGTACTGGCAGTTTCAAGGTGTTTTATCGTATTTTACTGATTTAGCTGTGGTTAAAAATTTAGTGCATGAATAATCCGGGTTTTATTTGTTTCGTTTTTGAAACATTTTTTAATCCGATGTGAAATTACCGATAATTGGTCACTTTTTTCTTATATATTGGTTTTATCACCACTGAGAGAAACTGGAGAAAATAAATGAAAAAACACGTTTCAGCCATCGTCTACGGTGGCTTAGATGGCATTATCACGACGTTCGCAGTCGTTGCTGGATCGGTCGGTGGTAACGTTTCAAACATCGTTATCATCATTTTGGGATTCTCAAACTTATTAGCCGATGGCTTTTCAATGGGGGCCGGTGCCTACCTGTCAGCAACATCGGATAACAATCAATCAAAAAGTAAAGCATTGGCAGCTGGTATCGCGACATTCATTTCGTTTAACGTCTTCGGTTTAATTCCACTAGGTGCCTACTTAATTACAAATGCGCTCATTCACGACAAAGACATCGCCTTTCCAATCGCCTTTGTCATCGTCGGTGTCTCTTTGGCGTTGCTAGGCTGGGTGAAGGCCAACCTGTCAGAGCAGAAAGTAAGAACAGAAATTCTACGCACACTTTCTGTCGGGTACGTCGCTGCAATTGTTGCTTATGGTGTTGGTATCTTACTGAATTATTATTTGTAGACAAAAAAACACCTTGAATATTCAAGACGTTTTTCTTTTTAGATATTTAGTTATATGGTAATCAGTTATAGATTATTTAAGTCAAACAATCCTCGATGCTTAGCTTCTTCTTTAGCTGCGTTCATTAAATCAGCAGAGTATAGCGCATCAGGGTGCTTGCCTGTCGATTCGTTAGAAATAATCCGGGTAAAATTTTAAATCATATTTTTAGAACACCTTTAATTGAGTCGACCTGTAATAGCTAACCATGTATACAAAGAAACGATATGTTATATTACGTCATCGAAAATGGTGTCCTTAGGGAGTTACTTTTAGTGGTTACCAACACGCCTGCTGACAAAAAACACTTTTTTGTAAAGAAAACCCCAAACAGGTGAGTAAATCTGTTCGGGGATATCTAGAAAGACGCTCTATGGTCGAGAAAAGTGAGATGGTGTAGAACTTAATACCCGGATTATTCATCAAGACAAACAAAAACCCGCTGAAACAGCAAGTTAATACCGTTTCAGCGGGTTTTGCGCTTTCACCCGTTGGGTGAAAACCATAGGAGCTCTTTGTTATGATATTTTGTTAGTGAAAAACAAACCAAATACTCAAAAATTGGAGCGTCTAAAATTATGACTCAAAAAAGTATTACCTAGCAACCCTTTAGTTGCAGTTTCAGACAATGGGGCACCAATTACCTCGGATGGTGGCAACGTGTAATGATGTTGTCTAATTGTGCCTTAGTAATCCTAGTCATTAAAAATACCTCCATAGTGGCGTCAAAATGAACAAATACGTGCTAATTTAGGGAGATTAGTTGGCGTTATTACCCAAAATCAATTTGATCTAACATTGTTTCGCGACTTGCTTGATCCAGGCCAAGATAAGTAAGCGTCATAGCCTCACTTGAATGATTCAGTAAGTGCATGACTAAACCAATATTGTAGTTTGACTGTGTATAGACGCGGTAAGCGCCTGTTTTACGCATGGTGTGTGTGCCTAGATAGTTGATACCTAATAGATCACCAACACGTGACATGACCTTATAAAACTGCTTCTCAGTGATATGCCGGTCTGGATGGGCCGTTGAAGGAAATAACCAGTCCGAATTGATATTCTGTTGGACTAGCCAATCATGATATTGCAACAAGTCTTGTTGCACGGCTTTAAATATAGTGTATTTGCTTTACCGGTCTTTTTATCATGAATAAAGGCCGTGTGTTTAACAGAGCCATCTGGATTATAGACATCGGATTTCTTTAACGTCATCACATCACTCACCCGCAGCAGGGTGGCTTTGCCAACTTGAAAGATGGTGTAGTTACGGCGACCTGCCCGAAAACTATCTAGTAAGGTGTCTTGCACCATTTTAAGACGTTAGAGTCTTTGATTGGGAGTACGATTTGTTGCATATCTATTTAACCTCAATAATAGAACAGTCCTTGCCTATAATTGGTTCACTTTTGTCTAGTATAACCTATTCCGAACGAATTAAAATCGAAACCTTTTGTGAACTAGGGCTGTCCAATATCCAAATGGGCGTTCGGCTGAACCGATCACCGTCAACAATTTCTTATGAATTATCTCGATGTCAACCTTATCAGGCTGAATTAGCACAAACAACAGGATCAGCAACACAAACAACGTCCCACTGATAATGATCAACCAGTGGATATTGCTACCTAAAATTGTAATCGCCAGCATGGTTAAAAACGAATAGAAAAATAGCGAAAACCAAATACCGTTACCTAGGCGAACCTTATCGCGATGATAACGCCAACCAAAAAATGGTTCCAAATATGAGTGGTACTAACCAGCCCCAGTAAAACATTGCTGGAACTGGAACCCAAACCGCTGCGTCATTCACATCAATACCCCCGCATTAAGTTTTATTTCAGCTTCCATCATAAAGGACTCCCCGCGGGACTGCAATCAAGAGTCATTACTTCAACTGTTTTTGTTCATTATAGAAATTACGGTAAGCTAAATAGCACGCAATGATTGACCCCAAACTAGTCGCTGATAAGAGCATGAACGTGACCATAATTTGATACCTAATGGCCCGTACTGGATCGACCCCTGCAAAGATCAAACCGGACATCATCCCTGGCAGACTGACTAGACCCACAGTCTTTGCCGAATCAATGGTTGGTGACATCCCCGTACGAATCGCCTCACGCACGATGGCAATCGAAGCATCAAGTAGACCAGCCCCTAACGTCAACCGTTCAAGCACACCTTGCCGCTGGTCATGAAACTGACTATTGAGGCTGCGATAAGCCAGCCCAATTGCGACCATTGAATTCGACGCAATCATACCAGAAATGGGAATCATTTGCGATGGCACAAACTTAATCGCACCAGATAGCACGAGGACGCCGAGTGTTACCCCCGTACTAACAAAATGGCTAATAACGAAATGGCTAATGCATGGTCAATCCCGGCCCCGTTTTTCGCATTCCAAGCCGCATTGAAGATAATGAAGCCTATCATCGCCAGCGTTAGCCACAAATTGTTGACTCGGAAAATATACTTTAGCAAGTAACCCACGATAAATAGTTGTACAACAGCCCGCACGACACCAATGACGATGTCCCTATCCAAGCCAAGTTTCTGCCACAAACTAATTCCTAACGCGACGAGCACTAACATTGCCGCCAAAAATAGCGACGTATTATTAACTGCTAAATTCATGCGTGTACCTCCAATCTGCCAGCAACCACTTTCGCTAATTGATCTGCCGCAGCAATCTCTGTCGCGTCATGAGTAATCATGATCGTTGTCACGTGATCCTGCTCATTTAGCTGTCGTAACCAGGCGTGCACGATTTGCTTATTATTTTCATCCAAACCAGCTGTCACCTCATCTAATAACAACACTTTTGGTAAGAATAAGATGTTGCGAATCAGCGCGACCCGCTGCCGTTCACCACCGGAAAGCTCGATAATCGGCTGATGCAGGGTTCGTTCGGACAGCCCAACATTATTTAACGCCGTTACCACTCGTTGCGTATCCATGACTTGCTTACGAATTTGGTACGGGAAAGCTAAGTTATCTGCCACCGTCTCACCAAATAACGTCGGTTGTTGGAAACAATATGAGACTTGCCGCCGATACATGATTGGGTCATAACTTTCAATCGGCTGCCCATCAAAAATCAAGGTCCCACTTGTTTTAGAAATCATGGCCGCAATGATCCGTAATAACGTACTTTTCCCACCACCGGATGGTCCCGTCAATGTAATATGAGCCCCAGCTGGAATCTGCCAATCAACATCATGTAAAATATGTTGATCAGCGATTTGATAATTAACTTTTTCTAAACTAATCAATGAATTCATATGCCCACCCCCGATCGCACAATGATCGGCGCCGACAACAGCCGGATGAAAAAGTGCTCAGAAGTCAATAAATTGGACTTATCTGTTTGATGTATTAATACACGAACCTGTGTAGCCATTGGCAAAGCCATATGAATCATACCTGAGTCAAAGTGTTCCGTACAACTACGGAGGAGTTCTAATTGAACTTTTAATTTATCATTATTTTCCTTGATCGATCGTTTTTGTCTAGACATACGTTTTCTCCTATCTAGGGAGTATTATATCATTTTATAAAAAACAACCCCCGTTATCTAACTATTAGATAATGGGGGCTGTTTTAATAGTCTTTGTTAGGGGCGATATAAAAAATAGACCCAAAAAATCGAATCAAAAAAATTTGCTCAGAAGTCAATAAATTGGACTATTTTTATTTGCCACTTATTATTTTGATAAGTCTGATGCTATCCTTAAATCTTAGAGTTATTATTTGTACTAAAATTATTGAGTTTTGAATCTCTTTACCTGAT
>AEMJ01000111.1 GCA_000166735.2 Leuconostoc inhae KCTC 3774
AGTCCATACCATAAATTTTTTGGTGAGTTTTATATTATTATTCATCGCTTTATTATTATATTAGGTAGATTATTTGAAGTACAACTCATGATATGTGTTATCAATACAGCAGTCATGGTGGCAGTACTAGCATTTTTGCAGTTTCCATACCTATTAGGATTTGCAATTCTGATATTTATTCTGGGATTAATTCCAGTTTTTGGTGTCATTATTTCCTTAGTACCATTAACAATTACTGCTTTTATCATTGGAAATTGGCATACGGTATTGATTATTTTAGTAGCTGTCGCATGTGTCCATTTTCTTGAGTCATATTTTTTGCATCCACACTTTATGTCACAGCGAACGCACATGCCGATATTAGTCATTTTGCTCAATCTAATTATCATGGAAAAACTGTTTGGTGTTTGGGGATTGGTTGTCGGTTTACCTATCCTAACATTTTTACTTGATTTTTTTAGAATTCAAAAATTCAAAAACCAATGATATCATATACTCTGAAAGTTACTTTAACTTTCGGGGTATTTTTAATTAACAGGCCCAATAAGTTAATCCTTGGAATTAGAGGAGATTACATGTTTGCGAATGCACATAGCAAAACAGTGATAGTATTATGAGCAAATTACCAACTTGCAATAACACTTTGTTGTATAATTGCAAATAATAAAGACAAACTAGGAGGATATCATGTTAATCGATCAAAACGAAGTCAAAATGATTAATAATCAGGCCATTAAATTAGGTATTGGAACCAATAAGGTGGGTGGCCACAATTTATTTGATAATTTAAAAGATCAAGATGGTTTTGATGTTGTCAAAGAAGCGCTTGATTCTGGTATCACCATGATTGATACGGCATATATGTATGGGTTAGGACGCTCTGAGGAAATTATTGGACAGGTTATAAAAAATTATCCTAGGGAAAATTTTAAAATTGCCACAAAAGCTGCCCAAGATCCAGACAATAATTTAACGATCAATAATGATCCTATCTTTTTAGAAAAATCTGTGAACGATGCTCTGTCACGACTACAAACTGACTATATTGATATTTTTTATATTCACTTTCCAGATGACAAAACACCAAAATATAAAGCTGTTGCAGCGTTAAATGAATTGAAAAAAGCTGGCAAAATTCGTGCGATTGGCCTTTCTAATTTTAGTTTAGAACAAATCAAAGAAGCGAATAAAAATAATCAAGTGGATTATGTTGAAGATCATTATAATCTCATTCAACGTCATGTGGAGCGAGAAATATGGCCGTACTTAAAAGAAAACGACATCAAGTTCGTACCTTATTTTCCGTTGGCTTCAGGTTTGCTGACTGGAAAATATACAATTGATGATGCTAATAAATTCAAGCATTTGAATCGTGAAGAGTTTGAAAAAATTATTCAAATACTAAAGGGTATTGATGTTATTGCTAATAAGCATGGTGCTACAGTTACGCAAATAATATTAGCTTGGTATATTAAAAACCCCGAAATAAGTGCTGTTATCCCAGGTGCACGAGTTCCTAGTCAAGTGGCTGATAACGTTGCTACTTTGAAGATTGATTTGTCTACAGACGAATACCAAAATATTGACAATGCGTTTAAATCTTTCTAAGAAATTGTCCGTCCTGATTCTCCTATTCAAAACCATTGTTGCATGTTAGTTGTTGTTTTGAACTGATTGTTCTAAACAATATGAAAGTTTATTTTATCATTATAGAGATATCATAGTTCCGATAGTTAAGCCGCGTGCGTAGATTTATATTTATTTAAATTTGCGCGTTTTTTTATGAGACTAAAACATAGAATCGGCTAACTATGTTATGATATATATAGTACATTAATTAAACAAATACACACATCGTGTCATTTATTTATCATATAATACCGGTGTATTGACTATAACAATAACATTATTTTAATAATATGAGAGTGATCGCTTAATTAACAACCGATATTTATCTATTGTTCGATTAGGGCATATTTTAGAATGATAATATGATGGACTTGTTATAAAGAATGGAATTTGTTTATTTTATAGTTGTATTGAAATGACTAAAAGTCAAGGAGGAATTCGAATGACAGCGTACCGAAAGGGTATT
>AEMJ01000110.1 GCA_000166735.2 Leuconostoc inhae KCTC 3774
CCGATTCATAATTTTTGTATGTAATCAACCATCTTTTGTGTGACTTCATCGGTCGTCATCGTGCCACCCATGTCTGGTGTCACATAGTGGTTTTCAATAATGTAGTCTACTGCTTGTGTCATTTTATTGGCAATCCTTTTTTCATCAAAGCTTTCCGTTAACATCATAGCTACCGTATTCACCATAGAAATGGGATTAGCAATGCCTTGACCAGCAATATCAGGTGCTGAACCGTGAATTGGTTCATACAAATTTGGACCGCTTTCACCAACTGACATTGAAGGAATTTGACCGATTGAGCCTGTAATTTGTGCTGCTTCATCACTTAAAATGTCCCCAAACAAATTAGGTATAATCACAACATCAAATGTTGCAGGTTTTGACATAATAGCCATTGTCATCGCATCCACATAGTAATAGTCAACTGTCACATCCGGATAACTTTTGCTAACTTCATTAGCAATCTGTCGCCAAAACTTTGATGTCGCTAAGACATTTGACTTATCAACAATGGTGACATGCCTATTGCGTTTTAAAGCCATCTTGAAGCCTTGATGCATAATACGAGTCACTTCTTTTTCACTTGTAATACATCGTATCAATGGCTT
>AEMJ01000109.1 GCA_000166735.2 Leuconostoc inhae KCTC 3774
TTGTCTTTTCTAATAGCTACCATACTTGCTATTATTGTCGAATATTTTATAAAAATTTTCTAAATCCAGTAGGAGGGTTTAATGGTTCCTTTTTTAATGTCGTTCAACTTTATACAGCCTATTATCCGATAATTATGACTATAGTCTGGATTATGGGATCATGGGTTTCAGGACTAATGACTCACCGCGCTATGATAAAAAGTGATTCTCAAGCAAAAGTAACCATTTTATTAGCCATGTTTAATGAAGAATATACAATTGGTACAGCGTTAAATTCTCTGAGTTATTTGACGTATGAGAACTTTGATGTTGTCGTTGTCGATGATAAAAGTGAAGATGAATCAGTCACTATCGTTATGCGTTGGATGACGGCGCATCCGACTATTAAACGAGACTCATACAACTACCA
>AEMJ01000108.1 GCA_000166735.2 Leuconostoc inhae KCTC 3774
ATGTTGTTTTACCTTTAGCAAATCATTTTCAACTAAATAATCTAAATATTTTTAGTTGTTACACGTGATAGTGCCACGCTTTGTGAAAGCATGTGATTAGAAAAATGATTCGGAAAAAGTAGAAATTGTCGTAATAATTAATTTAAGGGTTGCGTCAGAAATCCCCTTTGGTAATTTCATATCCAAGTTTTTCAATTGTGATTCACCCTGAAAATACTCATTAATATCTTGTTGGGATAATTTTTCTTTACCCAAAGCTATTTTTTCTAACATTATAAATTTTTGAATGGCTTGATTAAACCGCTTCATTTGGAATGGCTTAATCAAATAAATCGACAACACCATTGGTCATTGCCTGTCTAACAGTTTCCCGATCATCTGCGGCTGTAATCATAATCGTAGCTACTGAATTATGTTTTTTTCGTAGTTCAGTCAAAAAATCGGTTCCTTTACCATCAGGCAAATATACATCAACCAATAATAAATCTATCGTTGTCATAGTCATCTGTAACTTAGCATCTTCTAGACATCCTACAATTATTATCGGTTCAAATAAAGTAGTAGTTACGCGATTCAAAAATTGACTAATAATATCGGCTACCATCGGATCATCTTCAATTATTAAAACACTATACGACATTTACATAGGCCTCGCATTTCTGAGCGGATATTCGATATAAACTTTAGTGCCGATAGTCAATGTTGATTGTATATCAAAAACACCATGATGATCCATAATAATGGCATTAACTGTAGTTAATCCAAAGCCTCGTCCATGACCTTTCGTCGAAAAGCCAATAGTTAAAATCTCTACAAGCTGATTAGATGCTATACCACTACCATTATCCTCAATAGTAATAATAAGTGTCTGCCCCTCATCATCATATCGTAACAATACATCAATTTTTTCTGATAGTTATTGCTATCAGATAGTGCGTCCACTGCATTATCGATAATATTGCCTAATATTTTAATGATATTTGTTACTTCTCTTCTCAAAATAGCCAGCTTAGGTAAATAAGACGATTCACTGATATTTAATATAATATCATGTTCCTGTGCGTAATTCATTTTACCAATTAAAAAACCAGCAATAACCGGCATTTTAACACGCGCCATGATATACCCAATATTCTGTTGATAATCACTCGTTAACTGTGG
>AEMJ01000107.1 GCA_000166735.2 Leuconostoc inhae KCTC 3774
GTGTTGCATGCAACACTAGTGAGAAAGAGTATTAATAAGATTAACCTAGACGAATAACTTTACTTTATTTATGTCATACCATAAATAAAATTGAAAGAATTTTATTTATTTTAGTATTTGATATTGATTGAGAGTTTACTTATTATGGTTTTAAGTCATCCATAGCTTTTCTCCTTATAAATTACCCTGATGGAAATGGTGGGAATTAAAAGTCGTCTTTATTAATCTCATAAATTGGAAATTGATTGATGGTTTTTATACCAACCTTATATTTAATTATTAGTTTAGCCAATTGTTCACCGTCAATAGCTTTTATATGTAGACGTTTTAGCGGATATTAAAGCATCTTGAGTGTAGGATGAAGTAGTTATAAAGACACCACTATTACTATTTCCTGCACTTCTTTCCTGAAGTGCTCCACTAAAACTTTGGATGGTTCTAGAACCTACAGAATTTGATTTAGCGTATCTTTTAACCTGGATGTATATATTTTGTAGCCCTAATGCATCTTGTTGGATAAATCCATCAATTCCACCGTCTCTAGTTGCTTGCGTAGTTATTGCCTGACCATCAGTTCCACAATACCCCATCACTTATTAATTATAGACCCTAAACAAACATCTTTTGTAAAAAGCCTTTTTTCTGTTCTTTCAACAA
>AEMJ01000106.1 GCA_000166735.2 Leuconostoc inhae KCTC 3774
TTGGCGAATGTTATCGTAAGTGGGGTAATTGCCTATTTTGGGTATCGCTATTTATCTCAGCGATCAGATGTTGTTTTTGAGCGTCTGAATAGCAGAAAAGTGGGTATAACCATCGCTATATTTATTATAAGTTGGTTATTTATAACTTATGGGTTACCTGCATTATTTGGAAGTAATCAGTTGACTGGCAGTAATCAACAAGCTATTGATAAGATATTAAATCATTTAACAAGTTGGTGGCCACTGCTGTTATTTAATTTTAATATTGTTGTTATTGCGCCGATTATTGAAGAAATATATTTTCGTGGTATTATGTTTGAAGAAGCTAAGTCACTTGGGAGGGCGATGCAAATTTTGTGGCCAACAGTGGTATTTGCGTTAGTGCATTCACCATCGACATTAGCACAGTGGGCAACTTATTTAACGGCTGGTGGGGTTTTGATGATTGTTAGAGTTGTGACTAAAAAATTGCAGTATACAATCATGTTTCATAGTCTGCATAATTTATTAGTCTTGTTGACATAAATAGTCATTTAAAAATTGTTACATTAACAGCCATAAATGTGCGCGTAGGTGTCACATAAGCCCTAAAATTGATAATGCTTTGTTTCATCTTTATTGATAAAAACAAAGGTGTAAGTTAGGAAAATAATTAGTAAGATGATTGGTCCTATTAGGGATGTGAGTGTAACCGCATGCGTTGCACTAAATGCTGAATCATCTAAAATGACGGTAAGTTGAATAATAAATGGGTTG
>AEMJ01000105.1 GCA_000166735.2 Leuconostoc inhae KCTC 3774
ATAATTTCAACTATTTTTGTAGAATGGATTTTTCAAGCAAAAGAAGCAAACACATATGTATTTGATGGTATATCAACAATTAAAATTTCACAATAATAAAATTATATCCATTGAAGAGTATGAGACAAAGCACAACACATTTAGACCATACAAGATTCAAAACCGCTAAATCATCAATTATAAGCACTCACAGAGTGCGTACATACGTGCCAAGCGTTCACGTTAAAAAGCTCAATTCTAACGCGAAATACTACTTCACATATGTAAAACAGGTCGAAATCGACCTGTTTATAAGGTTGTTGATAAACATGTGTATAACTAACAATGAGGTTTCTATGGTTAACAAAGAAGAAATACACCCAAACGGTATGCCAATAAGCATTATAAATAATGGTCAAGATGGTACTAATGATTTTATGAGTTTGACCGACATTGCCAAGACGAAAAATCCAGACGCCCCTACCGATATAATAAAAATTGGTTACGTGCTAAATCTACCATTGAATTTTTGGGTCTCTGGGAACAAATGAATAACAATGATTTCAATATAGAAAAATTTTCTCAATTTAAAAATGATGCAGGATCAAATGCTTTTGTCATGTCTTCCTCAAAATGGATAAAAGATACTAACGCAAGGGGTATTATTGCTCGATCAGGGATAGGAGGTGGAACATTTGCTCATACCGATATAGCATTTGAGTTTGCTTCTTGGATTTCACCAGAGTTTCGTCTATACCTAATAAAAGATTATCAACAATTAAAGCTTAGTGACGCTAACAGACTAAGTGTAGAAT
>AEMJ01000104.1 GCA_000166735.2 Leuconostoc inhae KCTC 3774
GTTGAGATGCACAATCAAGGCCGTTCATATACTGATCTATCCGCTGAATACGGACCTTCGGTCGACTCAATCCGTAACTGGGTCAAGTTGTACGCGTTCCACGAAGTGGACGGCGAAAAATGGACGCAAGCTGATGTAAACGCATTACAAAAAGGAAAACGACAAACTTCGCGAAGAACTTGAGATTTTAAAAATAAGGAATTCTAAAATCAATAAAAGTAAATCAATGGTAACCTTATAATTAGTATTGGGTAAAGATAGGAAAACAAAGGCAATAATAGCTGGTTACATTTATTTAAAAAAGACTTGACAAGAATGGTTTACAATAGTAAACTTATCTCAAACATTTACGTTTACGCATGTAGACAATAAGGAGGGAAGGAGGGAAAGAGAATGAGTACAATAGTAGTTAACCCTCATATCACAGATGCTGAATGGGAAGTTATGCGTGTAGTCTGGGCGAATGGTCGAGTGACTAGTAAAGAAATCATCTCCATATTGAAAGAAAAATGGACTGGAAACAAGCCACTATCAAAACGCTCTTAGGTCGACTGGTTGAAAAAAGGCGTACTAAATACAGAGCAAGAAGGTAGAAAATTTATTTATACTACCAATATTGAAGAGAAAGAAGCCGTAGGAAATTATACAGACGATATTTTCAACCGTATTTGTCGAAAGAATGTCGGGAATGTAGTAGGGAGTATCATTGAAGATCATGTCTTAAGCTTCGATGATATCCAGCGACTAGAAGAAATATTAGAGATGAAAAAAGCTTTCGCAGTAGAAGAAGTGGATTGTCAGTGTACAGAAGGGCAATGCGATTGCCATTTACATCATCATGGAGAATAAGTAGCGAAAAAATTGGAGAATAAATCGTTTGCCATAGAAGGGGTTGAATCTGTAGAGGTTGATTTAGCGACTAAAAAAGCAGTACTTGAAAGTCAAACAGAGATTGATACCGAAACGCTCAATGCTGCTTTAGCAGAAACTAACTATTCAGTATTAAGTGCATAAAGTACGAATACCATTTATTCATAGATAGTAGATAGTAGATAGAGATAAAGTATAGAACCCTTTTCATGAGAATTATATGTAGTGTTAGATGAGAAAATTCTAAAACTTTAAAATCAGTCTCTAATATAATAAGGAGGAATTAAAATGAGGAATAACAAACAACATTCGTCACATAGTCATCATAATCACGGCGACATGGATCACTCAAAACACGACCATAATGAAATGGAACATAGTCAGATGGATCACGGCAAGATGAATCATAGTGCGATGGATCACAGTGAAATGGATCATGGAGGACACATGATGCATATGGGTGATATGAGTAAAAAGCTCAAAGTGGCTATCATTCTTATGATTCCGCTTCTACTCATTTCACCAATCGCGGGCTTTACTATCCTTAAATTCCCCGGAAGTGAAATTTTGCAACTTATCCTTGGTACAATTATCTTCTTTTACTCTGGGACTCCTTTTTTAGCGGAGCAAAAGTTGAATTAAAAAGCCGTAAGCCAGCCATGATGATGCTGATTACAATGGGAATTACCGTTGCCTATACTTATTCTGTTTATGCCACAATTATGAGTCTTAACGGACATATGGGCATGAACTTCTGGTTTGAACTGGCAACTTTAATTGTCATTATGTTGATTGGTCACCTGATTGAGATGAAAGCAATCAGTGGGTGCTGGCGATGCATTAGAAAG
>AEMJ01000103.1 GCA_000166735.2 Leuconostoc inhae KCTC 3774
TAATCAAATTCAAACCAATTGCAGCAATTAAATTAATGCCAATCAACACAATAGTGGTTAACCCATAGGGGCCAATAATATCAAACATCGTCATGACAACAATTAAAATAACAATCATTAACGCTAAGGTGGCCCAGCTCAACGTATACTTTATATGCGCTTTATCCATGAACTTACACCTTTTCCCGTTTATTTTTACCCAAAATACCCGTTGGTTTTAATAACAAAATAACAATCAAAATAGCATAAACAATCGCATCTTTATAGTTTGAAAGTCCTACTGCCTGTGTCATAGTTTCTAAAATACCAATTAACCAACCACCTAAAGCAGCACCAGGAATAATACCAATACCACCCAAAACTGCAGCTACAAAGGCCTTAATACCAGGTGTCATACCCATCAGTGGATCAATATTGTTGTAGTACAAACCAATGAGCATTCCGCCGGCAGCAGCTAACGCTGAGCCAATTGCAAAAGTGAATGAAATTGTACGATTAACATTAATACCCATTAATATAGCTGCTTCTTCATCAGCAG
>AEMJ01000102.1 GCA_000166735.2 Leuconostoc inhae KCTC 3774
CACTGGCAAAAGTATTCAAAAGTACTTGAAAATTGTTAGTGATGAAATAACTGAAGTGCCAGCCGCTGAAATTGAGAGCTGTGGTAATTTTAAAGATCATAGTTTACATTCAGCAAAAGAGTGGGCTAAAATCATTTTGGCGCAAGGTATTTCCAGTGATGCGTTTGAACGTAAAGTTGTCTGAAATATTTATGAAAAATAATTGACAATTTGATTAGTTTATAATATGATATTTATAACTAAGAAGAGAAAAGTACTGATTTAGCATTAAACAGAGAGTTCATGCTTGGTGGAAATGAACAATGCGACATTAGGAAAATGGTCTCGGAGTTATCGTCATTGTGAGTGTGTTTTGATAACCATAAACAATTACCGGGTGAGCCCGTTATAGCGACATCAATTCTCAACGCAATTTAATTTGAATGGCAAGATGATTGATATTAAGTTGTACTGCGCAAGCAGTACATAAACCCCGGGTGGTAACACGAGATGTCGTCCCCGCAGTCTTATATATAAGACT
>AEMJ01000101.1 GCA_000166735.2 Leuconostoc inhae KCTC 3774
ATGACCACGGTATTTTAACGAAAAACGTGGTAATATACCAAATGATGTCTGCTCAATACGGACAAGCACGTTACCGGACATATCTTGAACATGTAATTCGTCGTGCTTTTTACCTGTTCGACCAGATACTAAATAGCTCGCTTGAAAATTTTCATCAAACACGATGTTTACGCCGTCGTCTATGCTGTGTCTTTGTCGGAGATAGTATTTTGTCATAATCGCCTCTTGACACTAATTTTACCACGAAAGAAGATTAAATATGCCACTATCGCATACAACCTGGGCACCATACGTTAAAGCAAAACTGACAAATGGGCAAATCAAAGATATTCAGTGTTTTTTGGATACTGTCTACCAAACTGAGATCGTTTTTCCACCACGTGATAGGGTATTTTCGGCGCTAGTTGCGACATCTTTAAAAAATACTAAAGTGATCATCATGGGACAAGATCCTTATCATGAAGTTAATCAAGCACAAGGTTTAAGTTTTTCAGTTCCTGATGATGTATTGTCACCACCATCGTTACGTAACATTTTAAAAGAACTAGCTACTGATATTGGTGATCGTTCATCTCATGATTTAACATCATGGACAACACAAGGGGTACTTCTACTAAATGCTGTTCTAACTGTGCCAAAAGGACGTGCAAATGCACATGCTGGACAGGTCTGGGAACCGTTAACTGATGCTATTATTCAAATTGCGTCTGACGATGATGCACCTAAAGTATTTATTTTGTGGGGTAAATATGCACAATCTAAGCGGCGATTGATTGATGAATCAAAACATTTAGTTCTGGTGGCAGTACATCCTAGTCCCTTATCAGCATACCGTGGTTTTTTTGGTAGTCAACCTTTCTCGCAAGCCAATGACTTTTTAAAGGCAAACGGACGAGCGACCATTGACTGGTTAAACTGAGTGAAATAAATCACAAAAAATGATGAAACCGCAGACAAATACCAATTGTTCTGTTACAATGAACTTGTAAATTAAATTAAAAGGTGTTTTTTTTAAACACGTTGGAGGAAGTATTTTGGTTGAATTATTTGAACAATTAAAGCAAAAAATAAGTGGACAAAATAAAGTGATTGTTTTCCCTGAAGGGGAAGATGCTCGCATTCAAGGTGCGGCTGTCAGATTAGCCAATGAGGGTTTAATTAAGCCAATTTTATTAGGCAATGAAAATGCTATAAATGCTACTGCCATTAAGTATCATTATGATTTGTCGAATCTGTCAGTGATTGATCCATTAAAATATGATGTGAATGCTTTAGCAAAATTAAATGCATCATTAGTAGAACGTCGTAAAGGCAAAACTGATGCTGAAACAGCCGAAAAATGGTTACAAGATGTTAATTATTTTGGCACAATGTTAGTCTATACTGGTAAAGCAGATGGCATGGTTTCAGGGGCAACACATCCGACTGGTGACACGGTCAGACCAGCGTTACAAATCATCAAGACAGCACCAGGGTCATCACGTATTTCAGGTGCTTTTATCATGCAAAAAGGTGATGAGCGGTATGTTTTTTCAGATGCTGCAATCAATATTAATGTTGATGCATCAGCAATGGCGGAAATTGCGATTCAATCAGCACAAACGGCTAAGGTGTTTGACATTGAACCAAAAGTTGCTATGCTATCATTTTCAACTAAGGGTTCAGCCAAATCACCATTGGTTGATAAGGTAGTTGAAGCAACTAAATTAGCTAAAGAAATGGCACCAGAATTAGCCAATCAAATTGACGGTGAATTACAATTTGATGCGGCATTTGTTGCAAGTGTTGGTATTGCCAAAGCGCCAGAATCAAATGTTGCTGGGCATGCTAATACGTTTATTTTTCCAAGTTTAGAATCAGGTAATATTGGCTATAAAATCGCTCAGCGCTTAGGCGGTTACGAGGCCATTGGGCCAATTTTGCAAGGATTAGCTAAGCCGGTATCTGATTTATCGCGTGGTGCTAATGAGGAAGATGTTTATAAGGTCGCAATTATTACTGCGGCACAGGCATTATCATAAATAAGTTATTACTGTTTGAAAAAATAAGAAGCGATATACAATATATATTGTATATCGCTTCTTATTTTGTTATTTTAACAGATTTATGCCGGTTATGATTAGTAATAGTTGCACAAGCATGGTCCGCTAAATCGGCTATTAGATTTTCAGCAGTATGGTCACTTAGATCGAAGTGATGATCACCGATTATTAATATGTATCGGTCAGCCATATCATAAAATTTAAGTGAAGCCATTCTTGAGTTGTATGTTGTCATTAAGTTGAAAAGTTCTTTTTTTG
>AEMJ01000100.1 GCA_000166735.2 Leuconostoc inhae KCTC 3774
AAATATTTAGTTGCTAATGACTTATAAGGTGAATCCGCCAATTCTGGATAATTTACCCAAGCCACTTTATCGTTGTTATTTAAAAATTCAACGATTCTACGCGCATTTTCAACATGGCGTTCTATTCGTAATGACAATGTTTCTAAACCTTGAAGGAGATAAAAATGCAGATTGCGGTGCTAATGTTGCACCAGTATCACGTAAATATTCTGCCCGAATCTTTGTGACAAACGCACCTGGCCCAAGTTCAGCCCAAACTAAGCCATTATAAGATTGCGTTGGCGTCGTGAAATCAGGATAACGACCAGAAGCAGCATAATCAAAATCACCTTTTTCAATCACTACACCACCTAAAGTTGTACCATGGCCACCAATAAACTTAGTGGCTGAATGAACAACAACGTCAATGCCATATTCGAGTGGTCGTGTTAAAATGGCGTTGCAAAAGTAGAATCCACCACTGAAATAATACCATGTTTCTTTGCGATTGCTGCCACTGCTTCAAAATCAATAATATTAATTTTTGGATTACCTAAACTTTCAAAAAATGACTTTTGTATTATCTTGAATGGCATTTTCAAAATTTTTGGCTCATCTGGATTAACAAAAGTAGTCTCAATTCCTAATTTTTTAAGTGTTTCTGAAAATAATTCGGCAGTACCACCATACAATGTTGAAGCTGCAACAATGTGATCACCACTACTTGCTACGTTCAAAATAGCAGCTGCAACTGCTGCTGCACCAGATGCTAGTGAAATTGCTGCAGCCCCACCTTCTAGTGCTGCTACACGTGTTTCAAACACCGCATTAGTTGGATTAGTCAAACGCCCATAAATATTGCCAGCATTAGTTAAAGCAAAACGGCCTGCTGCTTCTTCTGTGTCTTTAAAAACATATGACGCTGTTTGATAAATAGGTGTTACACGTGCTCCTGTTGTCGGATCTGGTACTTCTTGACCAGCGTGTAGTTGGCGTGTTTCAAAGGCGTATTGCTTATTAAATTTTGTCATAATTGTTCCTCTCTTTTG
>AEMJ01000099.1 GCA_000166735.2 Leuconostoc inhae KCTC 3774
TTTTAGCGACATATGAATCTTTATATGGCATATTTTCACTGTATTCCTTTCATCACATTGTTATGTTTAATTATATCAGTTAAACCATAAACTTATTCAATACAGTTTCAATGTCTTTAATAATTAAAGATGTTGTCCCATTGGACTGATTAACAAACTCAACCTTAGTTTTGTCTTGATAAATAGCCATCGGAATAGAAATTTCAATACCTGAATCTAACTTAAATTTTTGAACACGGTATTTTTTCTCATATTTTTGGGTATTTTCTACTGGTATCTCTTTATCCGTTATTTTTTTGTAAATTTGTTCTCTATATAATAATTTTGCCGGTTCATTATCAGAAAAAAACTTTTTCAGCAATCATATCAGTATCAATGCTGCCTGCTTCTAGCGCTTCATAAATTACTGCCTGTGTTGAAGCAAGTACTTCAATGTTCT
>AEMJ01000098.1 GCA_000166735.2 Leuconostoc inhae KCTC 3774
GGGCCTGTGGATTACCGAGGTAACCACAAGTTCTTTTAACCACATCACACGTTTCTGGATCGTGATTACCACACTCAGGACAACAAAATCCGCGTGCTGTCGGTTTAAAATCACCTTCAAAACCACATTTAAAGCATTTATCAATTGGTGTATTGGTCCCCAAATAGCCTACATGATCATAAGCAAAATTCCAAACTGCCTCAAGAGCCGCTGGATTTTGACGTAAGTTTGGATATTCACAATAATGAATAAAACCGCCACTCGCATATTTTGGATAAGCTTCCTCAAACAATAACTTTTCAAATGGATTTGGATGCTTACGTACATCATAATGAAATGAATTCGTATAGTAATCCTTATCCGTGATATCAGGAATCGCACCAAACCGTGCTTTATCGAGTTCACAAAAGCGATCAGTTAACGATTCAGCAGGTGTTGAATAGACAGAATAGTGATAACCATCTTCTGCCTCCCACTCTTGGCAAGCAGTATGTAATCGTCGTACAATTTCAACTGTGAAATCATGCGCTTCTTTATTACTTTCCCACTTTGGGCCGAAGAAATAAGTCCCTACTTCATATAAGCCAATATAACCCAAAGACAGTGTCGCACGTCCGTTTTTAAACAGGGTATCAACGTCGTCATCATCACCAAGCATCTTACCAAACGCGCCATTTTTATATAAAATTGGCGCGTTTTTCAGGAATGGCTTCTTTTGTTCTAGCAAGTTTAAATTTTAATGCCTGCTTCGCCAAGGCTAATCGCTCATCTAATATGTTCCAAAATTGTTCTCTACTGCCATGTGATTGCAAGGCAATACGCGGCACATTGAGCGTTACAACACCAAGGTTCATCCGTCCCTCATTGACTTCAACGCCTTGCTCATTTTGCCAACCTTGTAGAAATGAACGACA
>AEMJ01000097.1 GCA_000166735.2 Leuconostoc inhae KCTC 3774
TTACGTGGTATAATATTTTATAATATAGGAGGTTATATTATGGCAGACAAAACGCTACGTGACATACTACAGGCTCACGGTTTAAAATCAACTTTTCAACGATTGTCAATTTTAGAATACCTAATGACACATGAAACACATCCAACAGCAGAGATGATTCATGATGATCTTAGTGACATTAGTCTAGCAACCATATATAACACACTTGATAAATTAGTCGATGTTGGCATTATTATTGTGATTGATACACTTAAAGATGATAAAACGACATTATGATTACTATGGTGAGCCANATTATCATATTATCAACAGC
>AEMJ01000096.1 GCA_000166735.2 Leuconostoc inhae KCTC 3774
TTTCATACTACGAATTACTTGTTGTTGTAACTGATAATCCATAGGCGTTGCTACAACATTTGTTGTTAAACGATAAGTTGCCCCAACAGCATTAATGATCTGGGTCACCTTCTCAAAAGCGTGATCCAACAAATTCTGATCTATGTGCCTGATGTCTAATGCTATATCAACTTTTTCTGGTATAACATTCGCTACATTTGGGAAAGCAATGATTTTTCCGATTGTAAATCGTAACCCTTTCATCAGCCCCAAAGATGAATAGATTTGAGTCATCAATTTAACGGCTTTTTGCATGGCATCAACGCGTCCTAACATTTGAGTTGTTCCTGCGTGATTGCTGATACCTTTTGTTGTTATCAGTAGTCGTTTTTGCCCAACAATGTCTGTCACAACGGCAATGTTAGCCGGCGATTGTTCTAATGTATTACCTTGCTCAATATGCAATTCAATATATGACCTAATTTTAAAATTAGGTCTCCCTACCGGCACCACTTGTCTTAATTCAGTCACGCGATTTTCCCGCTCTTGGTTAAACGTTGTACCCATGTGATCTTTTAAGTTAAAACAGCATCATCCAATTGATGTGTCAGATAACGTGAGCCTGTAAAGGTGGCATCAAACCGTGAGCCCTCTTCTTCAGAAAGAAACAGCAC
>AEMJ01000095.1 GCA_000166735.2 Leuconostoc inhae KCTC 3774
AATTGATGCGTTAGCTGCTGATTAATTTAATTTATCGGTGAGTTGAATAGTAAACCAAAAAATTTAGTCGCTTGTGAAATGTGAACCATTCATAAAAAAGCGGCTTTTTTTTACAAAAAACATCTGCAACACGATGATTTGATATAATGATACATGTTGTAACATTTTTTAGAAAATTTATCATTTTAAAAAAGGAGCTATGATGAC
>AEMJ01000094.1 GCA_000166735.2 Leuconostoc inhae KCTC 3774
TAATAATAATAATAATAATAATAATAATAATAATAATAATAATAATAATAATAATATATNTNTNTNTNTTTTTTTTTTGTGTTATTTTTTGAGAAATAAACAATACGTTAAAAAAGGGGCAATGGGAATTACATGTACGGTTAAAATTAAAAAGTTGTAGTGACATAAGTTACATAAGTTACTTTACTTTCTTTTTGTTAACTAATTCACATAATGAAGTTATTATAGTTATTGAAAAGTACAATAAATTTATTGGAGGTTTTAAAAATGGACTTTTTCAATGCATTGGAGAGGACGTTCACTAATGCTAGTATTGTGAGCGCCATCACATCTACAGTATTTATCATTTTAATTGGCTATGCTATGCGGAAGCGAGAAGTCTTTACAGATATGTTTGCTAAAACGTTGACGAAAGTTGTATTAAGCGTTGCATTACCTGCATTGGCGTTTACATCCTTCATGCAACCAATTGATCCTAAAACGCTGAGTCAAAGTACTAATGTTTTAATCTGGGGAATTGTTATGTATGTTGTGTTAATTTTTGTAATGAACCCATTTTTTGCAATGTACAAGACACAGGGTGATAGACAAATGACTCTAAAAGTATTATCTATTTTTGGATCAACAACTTTTTT
>AEMJ01000093.1 GCA_000166735.2 Leuconostoc inhae KCTC 3774
TATTGCAAGGGTTTGCAAAACAAGAGAGGCTAGTGAAACATGACGAAACTATCAAAAAGTGAATTAGAAAAACAATTAATTGCTTATCGGCACGACTTTCATCAGTACCCTGAACTTGCTAATAATGAAGTGCGAACAACAGCTAAAATTAAAGAAATTTTGCAAGATTGGGGTATAAAGATTTTACCTACTAATTTGAAAACTGGTGTTTTTGCAGAAATTGGCGCATTACCAGGTCCAGTAGTTGGTCTAAGAGCAGATATTGATGCCTTGCCAATTCAGGAAAATTCGGGTGTGGCGTTTAGTTCGAAAGTGCCTGGTGTGATGCATGCATGTGGTCACGATACGCATATAGCCGCGCTATTAGGTGCAGCTTATTTATTAAAACAACAAGAAAAGCAATTAGTAGGTAAGGTTAAACTTATTTTCCAATTATCAGAAGAGGATAAAGAAGGTGCGTTGCAAGTGATTCAGGATGGTCAACTACAAAATGTTGATGCTATTTTAGGGTTTCATAATACACCACATCAAGCACTCGGTGAAATTGGTATGCGATCAGGCATTTTCAATGGCGCAATTGATAAATTTAAAGTGACTTTACGTGGTTTAGGAACACATGCGTCTAAACCGGAAAAAGGATATGATCCAATTGTTGCCCTAGGTGCTGAAATCAATGCATTACAATCAATAGTCAGTCGTAATTTGAATCCTTTTGAGGCAGGCGTACTGAGCATTACCCATGTGAATGTGGGTAACACATGGAATATTTTACCTGAAGAAGCCTTTTTTGAAGGAACAGTTCGAACAGCTAGCGCATCAGCGAGAG
>AEMJ01000092.1 GCA_000166735.2 Leuconostoc inhae KCTC 3774
TAAGCTATTCTTATCTTGACGTCATTATAACATACCCAATATATGCCATGTTTATGAAATATTTATCCACCTATGGAAAAAATCGCAAAAGGTTGCAACGCAATATATGATGACCTTTTTTGTAACCTTGTTACACGCTGTAACAAGGTTTATAACGCTTAATACATCAAGTATGATAGACTTATACAATTAACTAAGGTTTCAAAAAGTTACAAATTTGCTTAATGATTTAGACAATATATGCGTACAGTTACAGACTATAAACAACTGAATATAAAGAATATTGTCTCTAATATTCACAGCGTTAAAGACTACGTTATATTCAATGGCCGTGAAATACAGTTCACGACCACATCCCCCTAACTATGGTGGTGTGCGTTATTGGCTTGTATGCCCTATCTGTGATAAACGTAAAGGCACCTTATATGCTGTGAAGTCAGTAATG
>AEMJ01000091.1 GCA_000166735.2 Leuconostoc inhae KCTC 3774
ACATCATCGCACAATATATGCACAAAATTATGTCTCAAAATACGTCCCGTATGGTAGCGCCAGTATTAATTATGATTTTTAGAATCTTCTATTATGCAACATCAGCATCGTATAACAAGTGATTTGTTAGCTAAAATTAGACATCTAACATTTACCCAGCAGGACTTTGAATTTCAAACTTGGCTATTATTTTTAGAAGGCATTTTTGAAGATGATACACAAAAAATTAGTGACGCTTACGATATTATTAAACGTCTTCACATTAATACGACGAAACTATTATTTGATCACATATTGTCACATTATAAAATTGAATAATAGTTATCACTTAATAAACATAGTAAAACCCTCAAAGTTGGATAAAATCTAACTTTGAGGGTTTTATACGTCGTCATTTAAGGATGTTTAATTTATAACATTAAACTTTAAATAACGCCGGTTGAATACGTTTCAAAATTTCAAGGATCATTGTTGGTACAAGAGATAATATAAAGATAATTATCCAATGACCTACTGAAACGGCTGCCAAGCCGAACAATATTTGGGTAACAGGCAATAGTGCGACTACCAGTGTGATAATAGTTGCTAATATAGACATATTGACTAATCCAGGATTAGCACTATATTTAATCGAAAATAACGACTTTTCTGAGCGGATATTAAAAGACATGAATAATTGAGGTCATTGATAGAACGATAAAATGCTAATGTTTGACCAATTTGGTCATTAGGTGCCAAACCACCCAAAGTCACATGTTGACCAATCCAAATTGCTATTAACGTTACAATTGCAAATAGCAT
>AEMJ01000090.1 GCA_000166735.2 Leuconostoc inhae KCTC 3774
TACTCCGTTTCAAGCCAATTAGCGCTAATAAATCAGCCAATTTAAAATATTTAGTCCGCCTTAGTGACGTTACTGCCGTTTGTTTTTCTCGGTTCGTTGATCCACTAAGGCTTTTAATTTTTTGTACGCGTTGCCTACCACAGTAACACAGCATTTTCCATGCTTAACTGATAATTCTCTTGCTTCAAGTCAGCGAGTTCTTGTTGTTCTGGTGTGAGTGGATGAATGCGTTTGCGTCCCATAGTTGGTTGTCTGCCTTTCGGTTTAGGTTTTAACCCATTGCCGTGCCTACTTGGTAACCGAAAATGCGATATGATCTCAACCAATTACCAATTGTTGTGCTGGGAAAGACGGCAAAGTGGCGGGCTGCCTCAGAGTGGGAATGAGTTTCAAGGTAGTTCAACACGGTCATTTTAAATTCTGGTGAATAGGATTTGTGGTTTTTAGAGCCGATCGAGTCTGTCACAAGATATTCATCTCGCCATTCGCGTATCGCGTGATCATTATTGATGGCATATTTTTTGACTAATTCAGGCAAACTATTTTGACCAGACAACCATTCCTTAACGACCATTAATTTAAATTCATTTGAATATTTTGACATAGAAAAACCCAATAACTTTCTGAACAGATTTTTATTCTGTCCAAGTTATTGGGTTCACTTCAATTGAAATTCTCGGTTTTTTTGTGTCATACATACTAAAACAACTTGTCAATGACGCAATATCCACATTTGGTCATTATAGCCTTGGACAAATGTTGTTACTTCAGTTAACTTATCATGTAATATAACATTTCCAAATCGTAACAAAGCATTAGGATAATGACGTAGCCTATGATTGATAAAGTCCTGACGAGCTTGTTGACAGCCCAAATCATAATCGTTTGTTTGTTGCTTTATTTGCTCTCCAAAATTGCTATACGCACCAGACTCATACTGCTTTTTAATATACGCATGCAAATTAATCATTGTGTCACCTCGTCTGCTGACAAGCTAGGAACATGCTTTTTATGTTGCACAATAACTACAATCATAAATGGTATCACCATGAGTGAACAACTCAGTAAAAACTTCAAAAATTCGTTACTAAAATTCTGTTTCAAAATAATTTTCTGTACGATGCCAAACAAATAATATCCCGGGAAAAATTTTTGAACAGTCGTGATTGCTACTATAACGTTTCCAGATAACCATGTATCAAGGCGTACCATGAGCATCCCAAATACCATACTCAATGGCATACTGAGCGCATCAAGTGTTCGACTATCCACAAAAATACCTAACAAGAAGCCAATAGTACTCAAGTAAATCCCCATTAAAGAAAACAGTACAAGCATGATAACAATATTTAAATTGAACGCCAACGACTTCATCAATAAACCAGCCACTATAATCACAACACAAATGGCAAAGTTTAAAATAATTTGTACTGCCATTTGATCCATTAACCAACGTCGCATACTGTAGTTTGATGTGTGGGCCTGCAGCTGATAAAATTTTCTAGTGTGACTAATTTTTTTTGAAAAAGTTACCACTGCATTTCCAGCAATGCCAATTGCACATGCAGCACTCACCCAAAAATAGGCGTTTGACATCGTGAAGAATCCCGATGATTTGGCCATGCTAATCATCATACTATATCAAACCAGAGGGAAAATCAGTGTAAACAACAGGAAACGCTTATTACGAGATGTTTCTTTAATATCCAACCAGATAATCATCCTATGCTACCCAACTTCCTGATTACTAATACGATACCACTGCTCAATTGTCTGGTTGTTGGCATGTATTGCTGCAACTGATACATCTTTGTCAATCACACCATTCTTTAACAAAATAACACGCGTAAAATATTTATCGATTTGATTAAAATCATGCGTAATCGTTATCACACTGCCACCAACATGATCTAGATAGTGCCAAAAGAAATCAATTGATTCCAGATCCATCCCCACTGTTGGTTCATCTAAAATTAAAAGTTTTGATGGTTTAAGTAAACTAATTAACAATGCCAATCTTCTTCTCTGACCACCAGATAATTGGCTAATAATAACTTGTGCCTGCTCATTGAGATTAAATTTTTTAATCATTTCAGTCACAAATATTGG
>AEMJ01000089.1 GCA_000166735.2 Leuconostoc inhae KCTC 3774
ATGCTTTATCTTGTTCACTATACACTTCCTAAGTCATGACGTAATTGATTTAATTGGCTGCGACCATCTGCTAGCAGTTGTTTTGGTTCGCCTTGTTCTACTATTTTGCCATGTCGCATTACTAAAACATAATCCATTTGATCTAACCAATGCAGGCGGTGCGTTGCAAAAAAAACCAAAATGTGAAGACAAAATCGGTGCCATGGTCTGTTTTAAATCATATTCAGTTTCAATATCCAGATGCGCAGTTGGTTCGTCAAAAAATAAAATTTTTCGCTGATCATCTAGTAGCATTCTTGCTAAGGCTATTCTTTGTGCTTGTCCACCAGAAACCTGTCGACCACTCTCGCCAACAATACTATCCAAACCTTCTGGTAATTCGTTAACAAATTCGGTTAACCCAGCTTTTTGCGTAGCAATTCTTATTTTTTCATCCGTTACATTTTTCGCGTAAAACGTTATATTTTCTCTGAGTGTGTCATGGAAAATATAAGGATGCTGTGGCATGTAAAAGAATTGCTTCTGCCAATCTACTTGGGCCAAATGCGGAATTGTTTGATTCGCAACATTAATTTGCCCATCAGTTGGTAATAAAAAGCCACTTATAATATTAAGTAAAGTTGACTTGCCTGAGCCACTTTCGCCCACGACGGCAATTTTTTGATAACCTGTAACTTGTATATTAATATCTTTCAAAACGGCTTGTTCACTATAGGAAAAATCAACGTGTGATAAAGTTAATTGTGTCTGATTATGCCACGTCGTTAACGCCAATTTATCTTGATCTTCAATTGTCGGTCTATCAATCATTGACAATACATCAGTTAAAGCATTTTTACCATTTAATGTCGCATGATAATCGTCAGAAAAATTACGCAATGGTAAAAAGTACTCTGGTGCTAGAATTAATATCGTTAAAGCAGGTAAAAGTGTCATCTCACCATTCAACAAATCAAATCCTAAAAAAACAGCAACAACGGCAATGGACAGTGTCGTAAAAAAATCTAAAGCAAAAGTTGACGTCATTGCAATTCGTAACGTTCGCATAGTTGTTTTTCGATAATCTTCAGAGATTTGATAAATTTCATCACTATACTGATCTGCCAATCCAAGTTGTTTTAAAGTTGGTAAACCACGTAATGCATCAACAAAACGATTATTTAAATTTTTAAAGTTAACAAACTCTGCATCTGCTTTGCTCTGTGCTGCCAAACCTAAAATGACAAAGAAGATAATTACCACTGGAAAAATTAACAGTAAAAACAGTCCTTGTTCCCATTTAGTATACAAAATATACATTAAAATCAACCAAGGAATGATGCTTAAATCAAATACTTTAATCAATAAAAGTTGAAAATAGTTTTTAACGTTATCTAAACCAACACCAAGAGTTGTCACCGCATTCCCAGTTCCTTGATCAGCAATTATAGTTGATCCTATCTCTGTATATTTTTCTAACAGCTTAATGCGATAAGTCTCAACCGCCTTGTCAGCATAAACTGCCATATATTTATTTTTTATAACAACTAAAAGTTGTCGTACAAGAAAAGCTAGCGCAAATAAAGCAATGCTAAGGCTCGTTTCAGATGATAATTTGTTCTGCCAGAAATCAACAATTGCTCTTGCTATGAATATACCTTGTGCCAAGATTGCCAAGCCTTGAATCCCAGTCATAAACACGAGTACCAATAACGTACTTATGATGCCTTCAAGTTTAAAAAGTCTTTTGTCTATCATTTTACTTTATTCCTACACCTATTGATGCTAATTTTTAAAAAACTTTTGATATACTGAATATATTTTAAAATAAAAAACGCCTACATGCAATTGTAAACGTTTTTGCTAATTTTATTCTACCACTTTGTGTGACACAATGCGTTTACGGAAAACCCAGAAACTCCAAATTTGATAACCGAGCGTGATGGGTAACGCTATTAACACAACAATGGTCATGACCTTTAATGTATAAGCAGAAGATGAAGTCATCGCAATATTTAATGTGTGTACTGGATTATTGGCCACCATAACACGTGGAAATAGTCCAGTAAATAGTAACACAACCACTTCAATCAATGTTAGACCAGACAAGATAAATGGTACAATTTCTTGCTGTCTTTTCACAGCTAATACCCAACCTATGACAGTTGTCAAAACAAGTGTTAACAAAAGAATAAGCATTAATATTGTTTTAGTCTGTATAAAATCTGTGTAGAAAAATAACAATACGGCAAACAACGCCTCACCAGCTAGTAAAATTGGGTACAAATATTTCAACTGTGTCATTGCCCGATTACGTAACGGACCATCTATACGCAATCGTGTGTAATTCAAACCATGCACATAACTCATTAACGATACTGCCACACCACCAACTAATGTAAAGGGTGTTACATAATCAAAAAATCCTGCCGATAAATTACCCTGAGCATCTATTGGTGTCCCAGACACCATAGCGGTGAAAATCATACCCAAAAAGAACGGTACTAAAAATGAGGTTAGTGCAATTAAACGTTCCCAAAGTTGCGTCCCTTGAATTGTTGGCATTTGCTCACGAAATTCAAATGACACGCCACGATAAATTAATGATAATAAAACAATCAATAGCATTAAGTAAAATCCCGAGAATAAAGAGGCATACCAAAATGGAAAGGCTGCAAACATGGCACCTCCAGCAGTAACTAACCACACTTCGTTTGCATCCCAGTTTGGACCAATAGCTTGATACAAAGCGTCACGATCTTTTTGATCACGCGCATTAAGAACAAATTGCATGCCAATACCGAAATCAAAACCTTCTAAAAAGAAGAAGCCTGCCCATAAAATACCAATCAAAACAAACCAAACAATTTCCAAAGTACTCATTAAGCTTCACTCCCTTCTGATAAATGACTATAAGGATCACTTTGTGACAACTGTGCCTCCTCTTCAGCGTATGGTCCTGCATGTAATGCTCTACGTGCTAACCAAACCATCACACCACCAATTACTGCAAAAGTCAAAAAGTATATAATATTTGAAATCAGGAGTGAGGCTACCGAAACATTTGGTGAAACGGCATCACTAATTGGCATTAAACCATAAACAACCCATGGATAACGACCAAGTTCTGTTACCAGCCAACCAGCAGTGTTTATCGCAAACGGTACGTAAATGCAAAATACCTAAAAATCCACAAAAAACCAGCGCTGTGTCAAAATAAGTTGAGATTTTTTACGGTTCATCCACAGTGCAACAATTGCTAACATGAGTAAGCCACCAGCGCCAACGGTCATGACACGAAATGCATAAAACAATGTATTTTCAGGCACATAATAATTTTTAATATCACCATGTGTTTTACCATATTTCTTTTGGAATTGCTTTTCAAGTTCTGTTGTACCAACTGTATCGCCACCGGTTAATGAATGATGACCCAAGATTGATAATACATATGGTATTTCTATCTTTGCAATAACTTTGTGTGTATCTGGATTCGTAACAGCGATGAGCGACCATGGCTGAGCTTTGTCTTTTCTATCAGATGATTTAATTGTTTCATCGACACCTTCCATCGCTGCGTACTTCATAGGTTGCATAGATTGTAAATCAAAAGCATGTCGATCACCTGTCACTAGTGCACCAGCTATTCCAATCATACCAATAATCAAAGCAATATTAATTGATTTCCGGAAAAACAGGACTTGGCTATCACCTTTTTTCAAATTTAATAATTTGAATGCAGACATACCAGCAACCAAGAAACCAGCTGTAACTAGTGTTCCAACAACCACGTGTGGGAATTGAACCCATAATTGTTTATTTTTAAGTAGCGCACTAAAACTAACTAGCTGAGCGCGTCCCAGATGATTATCAATGGCGTAGCCAACAGGATTTTGCATGAACGAGTTTGCAGCCAAAATCCAAAGCGATGATATCGCAGATCCGATGGTCGTTATCCAAATTAACAAAACATGGACACCTGGTTTAAATCGATCCCAAGTAAATGACCATAAGCCAATGAACGTTGATTCAGCAAAAAAGGCCACTAAGGCTTCTATGGCTAACAACGAACCAAATATATCTCCGACATATCTTGAATATGCAGACCAATTCATACCAAATTGAAATTCTTGAATTAGACCTGTCACAACACCAACAGCAAAACTCAGTAAAAATATTTTGCCCCAAAATTGTGCCATTTTTTTGTACATCTCATCTTTTTTGATGACATACAATGTTTCCATAACTGATACCACAACACCCAAACCAATTGACATTGGTACGAAGAAAAAGTGAAATATCGTTGTCATTGCAAACTGAAATCTTGCTAAATCCAGAATGCCTACTAATGTAACCATGCGTTCCTCCAAAGTTATGACCAGCGCTTATCTTTACTGAAAAGTAACTCATCATTCATTTTTAACTATTCAAAGATACTAAGAGATATTGTTTATTCTCTGTATCATCTCCATTTTCTAGTTTATCACTTGATAAGCAGTTAAGTTGTTAAATTTTTGTAACAAAAAAACGCAAACTGCGTCTTCAGTATTTATTCGAAGTTGTTGTCATCGTCTAAAAATGTATTTAACACTTCTTCAACCATGTCCCATTCTTTATCATCTTCTATTTGAATCAAATCTTCTTCAGTGGCTTCCCCATTTTCATCAGGATTGAAAATATAAGCTTGGATGTCAACTTCTTCATCATCTTCAACACCTTCTGGAATAAGCAAAATATAGTCTTTGCTATACTCATCAGAGTGAAATGTGAACAGTATTTCATACAGTGTTTCATCCCCATTTTCATCAACTAATGTGATGTTTTGTATTTCGTTTTGATTTGCCATATTTATTAGCACGTGAACCACTTCATGATACCAGCTTGTTCACGCATTCCCTTCAAAGTTAATAACTTTATTATAACGTAAGAACAACGTTTCGTATAGAAACGTTGTTCTGATTTATTTTGTTAATTTACCATTAGCATCCAAATAATTTTGTAAAATAAACTCGGCAGCAATTTTATCAATTACTTGTTTTCGCTTTTTTCGTGAGACATCTGCCTCTTCAATTAACATACGCTCCGCTTGCACAGTGGTAAGTCGTTCATCCTGAAAGTCTGTTGGCAATTCAAAACGTTCTTCGACCATCTTGGCATAATTGCGTGCAGCTTCTGCTCGTGGCCCTTCAGAATTATTCATATTTTTTGGTAAACCAACAACGACAGATTTGGCTTGCTTTTCCTTGATAATTTCACCAAGTCGCTTCAAACCAAATTCATTTTCGTCCTCATTAATACGAATAATTTCAACGCCTTGTGCGGTCCACCCCATGGGGTCACTAACTGATACACCGACTGTACGACTTCCAACATCTAATCCTAATATGCGCATTATTTTTTAAATAGGCGCGTACAAGTTCTTCAATAATTTCATCACGTTCGTGACGCTTAATTAAATTACGTGCATCATTAAGGCGCGGAATATAAGCTGGATCACCTGACATTAAATAACCAACAATTTGATTAATCGGGTTATAGCCTTTTTCTTCTAAGGCGTTATAAACTATTTCTAATGTATCATGAATATCCTTTGGCATTTGATTACCAAAATCAAATATGGCTGTTTCATCTCCTACTGACATCGTACACGCTCCTTTCCTTGAAAAAATTTATGATATCTTAAGCGATCAAAATTGTTGCTTACCACTACTATACCCAATTATTATAACCGTAACATAACAATTAGGTAAAGAATCCAACTTTTTGGTTACACTTTAGCTAAATAGTTAGCCACGTCAGCAAACGCTTCAGCAATACCTGCAGGATTTTTGCCACCCGCTTGTGCCATATCAGGGCGCCCACCACCACCGCCACCAACTCGTGGAGCAATAGCTTTAATTAATTCTCCTGCTTTAATACCCGCAGCATTTGCGCTTGGTGATGCTGTTACAATGAGATTAACCCGACCATCCACAGTGGCAGCTAATACCAAAACATCTGAAGGATAACTCATTTTCCAATTATCAGCTACCTGTCGCAAACCATCCATTCCTGAAACTTGTAATTGTGCTGTGATGTATGAGTGCCCATGACTTGTTTTTACATCAGAAAATACTTCAGTAGCAGCAGCGTTGGCTAATTGAGACTCTAATGACTCTAACTTGCGTTGCGTTGCTTTCAATTCTAATTGCATATCGGCCACTTTCGAAGGAACATCTGTTAGTCTTTGCGCTTTGACAGTCGTCGCGATGGCTTTTAACGCATTTTCTTCTGCCTGATATAAAGCGATAGCCTGTAAACCTGTTACT
>AEMJ01000088.1 GCA_000166735.2 Leuconostoc inhae KCTC 3774
GCATATCCTAGTAGCTCCTTGATAAATTGCCATGAGTTACCAAATAAGTAACTGCCCCATGCTTCAATATTGGGCGCTTGTCCGTCTTTGTTGATGTCAATATCATGGCCATTAACTAAGTAGTGTGCTTGCTGATTAGGTGTGATATGCCCTGTCTCAATCTCATAAGTACCATTTTTAAACGCTATGATGTCGGTACGTTGTTCTGTAAATGGGTTGTGCTCACTAATTGTTTGAATGAGTGTTGTTTTGCTAACATCCTGCATCCGTTTAACATTATATGCGCCATAACGCTTGAGTTTTTCTAATGCTTCACGCTCAATATAAGCTCTTGCTGATTTCTCGGTTAGGTTTTCCCATGATATGCCATTGTATTTGTAGTATCTGATATTCCCATTAAAAGGCACACCAATAACTGGACTATCTTTGATAATTGTTTCACTCAACTTTAATGTATCAATACCCTTAACATTGCCATTTTCATCAATATTGAGCCAATCAGGTGTACTTTGTCGTGGTGGTAACGGCTCTATGTCATCTGCCATACTGGTTCATCCTCACTCTTTGTTATATTCTCGTTTATAGGCACTC
>AEMJ01000087.1 GCA_000166735.2 Leuconostoc inhae KCTC 3774
AGTAAATAGGTTATATTTGAAAAAGTATCTAACGCTATGATCGACGTTAGATGCCTTTTCAATTGACTAGACTAAATTTTGTGCCAGTCTATAAAAATCAATCCAATACTCATTAAAATAAATAGAAGAATAAAAAACATTTGGACGGGCCAAGATGTCCAAAGGCTGAATATTATATGGTTGTATTAATCTGTTTTTTAGGTTAAGAAGTTATTCATAAATAGTGGGTTGATACCAAAAAATCAACATATAAATTATGATAAAAGAAATCAAACATATGGCGCTTAAGTATTTTTATTTAACCTGTATTTAATGTTACCTCGGTATGATAGCTATATTGATAAGATAACTTAACTTATCAATATAACGAAACCTCAATAGATAATG
>AEMJ01000086.1 GCA_000166735.2 Leuconostoc inhae KCTC 3774
CGGATATAATATTATCGCTATTCCTTTAGCTGCGGGTGTTTTAGCTGCCATGGGTGTAATGCTCAATCCAATGATTGGTGCCATTGTGATGTCACTTTCAACGATTATTGTGACACTTAATGCGATGACGCTTAAAGCGTCACAAAACCAAAAATAATACCTCCCGTAAGTATAACAAAAGAAACCATATAATTAGTTTCCATTTAAAGGCATTCAAATCAACAATGTAAGCGTTTTCTCTAATAATTTTATCATTTTTAATGATAGGAAGTTACTAGCTAAACTCACACTTAATAATATAAAGTATTTAACTTCGCTTAAGTTTCTGTCACAATTTAACTGTTGTTTAATGTAAAAGTGTATAATAGAATGTATTGGTAATTTTACATAACTTAAGGAGAACATACTCATGCGTAAGTATATCGCAGAATTCCTCGGCACTTTCATATTGGTGTTCGTCGGAACTGGTAGCGTTGTTTATTCAGCTGCTACAGCATCTTCACCATTAACAATTGCATTGGCCTTTGGATTAGCCCTCGCAGTTGCAATCTATGCCTTTGGCAATATTTCAGGCGGACACTTCAACCCAGCTGTCTCATTGTCAATGGCTATACAAAAGCGTTTAACATGGATTGAATTCATTGGTTATGTTATCGCCCAGTTACTTGGTGCCATTGTAGCCTCAGCTGCCGTTTACGGCGGTATATCAGCCTACCTAAAATCACCAACAGTCGTACAAGCTTTGTCTGGTCAAAAAATGTCAGTGTCACAATTTGTGAACCTTGCCGGCTTAGGTCAAACAAACTTTGCTGATGGCCAAACGTTAACAGCTTTTGTATTTGAATTAGTTTTGACATTCCTATTCATTTTAGTTATTTCAATTGTTACAAAATTGGCTAACGTACCAGCCCCAATCATTATTGGACTGTGGTTATCAGCTTTGCTTATCGTCGCATTACCAATCACTGGTGGTGCCTTTAACCCTGCTCGTGCCCTATCACCAGCTATCTTTGTTCAAGGAAAAGCCTTAGGTCATGTTTGGGTATATATCGTCGCTAACTTACTTGGTGGCGTTTTGGCAGCATATGCCGCTAACTTTTTCAACAAAGAAGTTAAAGAAGTTGCCTAATTTAATATAATAAAAAATCATC
>AEMJ01000085.1 GCA_000166735.2 Leuconostoc inhae KCTC 3774
AATGGTCCCATGAACATTTCATAAACACGCAGTGTATCTGCACCAAATGCCATAACAATATCATCAGGATTCACAACGTTTCCTTTTGATTTTGACATTTTTTCATGATTTGAGCCCAAAATCATACCCTGATTGACCAATTTTTGGAATGGTTCTTTAGTTGGTACAACGCCCAAATCATATAAGAATTTATGCCAAAAACGCGCGTACAATAAGTGTAACACAGCATGTTCTGCACCGCCAACGTACAAGTCAACATTCATCCAGTATTTCAATTTATCTAAATCTGCTATTTTTTCTGCATTATGTGGATCAATATAACGCAAGAAATACCAAGAAGATCCTGCCCATTGTGGCATTGTATTTGTCTCACGACGTCCCTTCACACCGTCCTCACGCGTGACTTCCAACCAATCAGTTAAGTTAGCTAGTGGCGATTCGCCACTTCCAGAAGGTCTTAGCTCAGTCGCATGTGGTAATAGTAGTGGCAACTCTTTTTCAGGTACCAAAGTTGTTGTGCCATCTTCCCAATGGATCACCGGAATTGGTTCACCCCAATAGCGTTGTCGTGAAAATATCCAATCTCGTAATCGAAAATTAGTTTGTGCATGTCCTGATTCGTGTGTTTCAAGCCACGTTATGGCTGAAGTAATGGCCGTTGATTTATCTAAGCCATCCAAAAAATCAGAATTGATATGTAGCCCATCACCTGTATATGGTTCTTTTGTAACATCTCCGCCTGCTATGACTGGTTTAATTTTTAGGTCAAATTTTTGTGCAAATTCAAAGTCTCTGTCATCATGTGCAGGAACGGCCATAATTGCCCCTGTACCATATGAAGCCAAAACATAATCTGCAATCCAAATTGGTAACTTCTCGCCATTAATTGGATTGATACCATACGCGCCGGTGAAAACCCCTGTTTTATCTTTGTTTAAGTCTGTACGTTCAAGATCTGTCTTAGCAGAAATGATAGCACGGTAATCGCTAATTGCTTGTTTTTGCTTTTCTGTAGCAATTTCATCCACTAATTGATGTTCTGGTGCCAAAACCATGTATGAGGCGCCAAACAAGGTATCCGGACGTGTGGTATAAACTTCAATTTGTCTATTTGAATCTAAGACATTAAAAAATACCGCAGCACCCTTTGAACGACCGATCCAATGACGCTGTTGTTCCTTAATTGCTTCTGGCCAATCTAAATCATCTAAATCATCCACTAGACGATCCGCATAGGCCGTAATTTTAAGAACCCATTGACGTAAGGCCTTACGTTCAACTTTATTACCTGAACGTTCTGATTTACCATCAATAACTTCTTCATTTGCCAAGACAACACGATCGATTGGATCCCAATTGACCATCATATTTGACTCATATGCCAAACCTTTTTCGTACAATTTTTCAAAAATCCATTGCGTCCACTTATAATATGTTGGATCAGTGGTGTTTATTTCACGATTCCAATCATATGATAAACCGAGTGATTTAATTTGTTCACGAAAATGGTCAACATTTTGGCTTGTAAAGTCTGCTGGATTATGCCCAGTTTTCATCGCATATTGTTCAGCTGGTAAACCAAACGCATCCCACCCCATGGGATGCAAAACATTAAACCCATTCGCCCGTTTAAAACGACTCATTATATCTGTCGCAGTATAACCTTCTGGGTGTCCAACGTGAAGTCCTTGGCCTGATGGGTACGGAAACATATCCATGGCATAGTACTTTGGCTTGCTTGTATCATCAGTTGTTGCAAAAGTTTGGTTTTCATCCCAATACTTTTGCCATTTTTGTTCAATTTTTTGATGTTCGTATGGCATATTATCTTTAATGCAGTCGATGTCTACTCTGTCTGATATAGCACAACTGCATCTCCTCCTAGTTTATTTTGATTTGATAATTAAAAAACTCGCCCTGTGTCACACTAAAAAAGTGTGACACAGGGCGAGTTTTCGCGGTACCACCTATGTTCACGTATCAATACGTCTCAAATGTCTTAACGCGACAACACGTTGAAAACTACTGTTAGTTCACTTTCAATTTTTCTGACCGAGTTCCACTTATTGATTGATAAACTTGCAACACCGTTTATTTTCTAATGCCTCGCAAAAGTGTACTATTGTCAAATATATTGTCCTAATTATATCACGTTTCAATGAAATCAGGTATACTATATACTATGATTATAAAATATAAAATTCGATTTTTCTCCGTTATTTTAGCCTTTAGCATGTTTATGAGCCTTTTAATAGGCGTTAAATTTCAGTCACAATGGCTTAACAATTTAAATTTGGTTGGACAACAGCTGATTCAACACCGTTCTGCTTTTGCAGATGTTTCTTTTACGTATATCACGCAACTTGGTAGTGTCACGTTTACGTTGATCCTAACAGTGATACTGTCGTTATTTTTTATTTATCAGAAGCAATATCGTTTATTAGCTTTTCTACTGGTAAACGTTATTCTCTTTGCTGGCGTTGTGACACAAATTATTAAGCATCTGGTTCGTAACCCACGACCAATACCACAATTACTTTCTGAGCACGGCTACAGCTTTCCATCTGGACATACAATGATAGCCATCTTATTATATGGTACCTTGATAATTATCATACAGACAAAAATGAAAAATTCTTTGTTAAAATATATCACAATTATGATGTTTTTGATTTTAATTATTGCTATCCCAACAAGTCGTATTTACGTTAATGTACACTACCCTAGTGATATTTTAGCTGGATTAACATTAGGCTATGGTTTACTCAGCATATCAAAACATCTATTTCAAATTGGAGACAAACACACATGATTCCGACAACACAAACATTGGTTCATCAATTAATCGAACAAACGGTTCATATCGGTGACACTGTTGTTGATGCAACCACCGCCAATGGTATTAATACACGTTTCTTGGCTACAAGAGTTGGTACAACAGGTCGTGTGCTCAGTTACACAACCACGAAAGATAACGCCAATGCAGCTGCCACGTCGCTGTTCATGAGTGGGCTTTCAGAACGTGTCACGTTACTTGGTAAAAGCATTAATTCGAGTTACGCCACAGAATTGGGCATCCAAAATCAAGCAAGAATTGCCATATTTGATTATTCAAGTGACGCACAAAATAACAACGATCTTTCAGAAGATTATATTGATCAGGTTAATCATGTTTTACCTCGTTTAACACATGGCGGTTTGCTAATTATCAAATTTAATAAAATACCAGTTGGTTGGCATACATACACACATAGTTTAATGCGCGACGATTTTAAACAAGCAACCTACATCACAGAGACTGTACAAGCGCACATCATTGAGCGTATATAGAGGATAACAGCATGAATAAAGAAAAACAATATATCATACTCGCAGCAATGGGCACGATATTACTCACATTAATTATTGGCATTTTGATAATGACAACACATCAGACAGTTGATAACGATGAAACCGCAACAGCAGCTTCGTCATCAACACAGACCAAAAAAGATCCTGAATTAGATAAAGTTGCCTTACCTCAGTTAGATAATAAAGTTACAGCCAACGAAAGTGAAGTGAAAATAACAACCACGGTTGGCGAAATAACATTGAAATTATTTAATCAGTATGCGCCTTTAGCGGTCGAAAATTTTCTAACACATACTAAAAATGGGTATTATAACAACACATCATTTCATCGTGTTATTGCAGACTTTATGATTCAAGGGGGTGATCCCAAAGAAAATGGTACAGGTGGTACTTCAATTTGGCACGATCGTAACAAAAGCATTGACAGTGGTCATGGATTCAAAAACGAAATCAGTCGATCTTTGTACAACATTCGTGGCGCTTTAACTATGGCAAATGCAGGCCCAGATACAAACGGATCACAATTTTTTATTAATCAAAATCCTAACGAACCAACGAAAGATTTCAACAAAAATAATTACCCTTCTAAAATAGTTGATGCTTATAAAAAAGGTGGTAATCCATCACTAGATGGCAGTTACACTGTATTTGGACAAGTTATTAAAGGTATGGATGTCGTTGATAAAATTGCAACTGCAAAGGTTAAATCAGGTGGTGAAGGTTCAACTCCTGTTAAACCAATTAAAATAACACAAATCACTATCTTAAAACAAGCAAATTAATCATAAAAAAGNANANANANATATATATA
>AEMJ01000084.1 GCA_000166735.2 Leuconostoc inhae KCTC 3774
AAGCACGATTCTTTAATTGTTTTTGGCTAATGATTCGACTTCTAATTTTGCTCTTAGATAAGGTTTCATGAAAAAAGGGCCAGTATTTGCTGAGACAAAAAGAAAGTTTGGTTTTGTTTCTTCTTTCAAGACATCGATTACTAATTTAGCAGGGTTGACACTATTTTTTGATACGTTTGGTGTTTTAAAGGATTTGGAAATAAGATACCCACGGCATCAATAACCCAGTCAGCATCAGCTACAATCGCCTGCCACTGTTCAGATTTTTCGAGATCAACTGCATGGTAAATTGTTGCGTCATTTTTACTAGGCATAAATGCATGCCGAGATAAACTATGGATTTCAAATAAGTCGGGTGAAAAATTCTTGATGAAACCCTGACCAACAAACCCTGTGCCGCCAACAATAACTAATTTTGCTTGTTAATAGTTTTCAATTTAATCTCCTTTAG
>AEMJ01000083.1 GCA_000166735.2 Leuconostoc inhae KCTC 3774
TTAGCATATTTTGTGGCACTGCCAGACTTCAATACGGCTAACGTACGATTAGCTGTAGCTGATTTAGCATAATATTTATTCCCCCAAACAAAGAGACCAATAATAATTACAATAACAACAATACCAATCGTCAAAGCGATTTTCTTACCACGTGCCATGGGTGTTTTTGGTGTTCTATTCTCAGTTTCCGGTACCACTTGTGTCAACGGTTTTGTACTTTGAAAACCATTTTGTTTAGCATCACGCAGTTCATCAAGGCTAGGCACACGGCCATTTTCAAAGGCAAATTTTTCACGCCATGCTGTTGCCGGTGTGACTAAAGGCGTTGTTGGTTCTACTGTTTCTTTAACTTGACTAGCTACTATTTCCTCATCAAGTGGTAAAGTAAAATCGTTCTTAGCAGCATGTGTGACTTCTTCTATTGTTGGATTACGATGATTAACTTCTTTAAACGCTGCCAACCAAATTTTTTTCTGATCCATGTTAATTTTATCTCACCTTACACATTTCCAATTGATTTTGATAATGTTTCTAACAATGGTCCGACAATATACTTCAATTCAATACCGATAACAATAATAGTAATGATCCATTGGCCTAATACTAACCATAACGCATCAATTTTTTGTTTCCCTTGATGCGCCTCAGCCACCATAAATTGTTGTCCGCTAGTCAGTATTGCAATACCGATGATGATAATCACAGCAATAATACCAAATGAACTAAAAAATTGTTTGCATAATTGATGAGACATCATCTAATGA
>AEMJ01000082.1 GCA_000166735.2 Leuconostoc inhae KCTC 3774
GCACCACAATTGATACTGCACAACCACCAATCAGGTAAGGTATGCGTCGCCCTAGTTTTGGGAGCCATGTTTTATCTGAAAATAAACCAATTAACGGCTGTGTTATCATGCCAGCTAATGGTGGCAGAATGAAGAAAAATCCTAACTTAGTTGGATCAGTTCCTAACGTTTGAAATATTCTGCCCATGTTACCAGTTTGAACTGAAAAAGCAACTTGTACACCAGCATAACCAAATGTCATTAAAAACAATTGCATACTAGTGAGTTTTGGTAGTTGACCCTTTTTTGTATGTTGTTATTCAAAATATTCACTCTCTTTCGTTAAGTGATTAACACGTAATCACTTTTAAAGTAACCGTTTACATTTCAATCAAATAAACTTTCGTTTCATAAGCTCTTAAAATATCACCTGCATCATCTTTATAATTACCAATGATCAATGACGTGATTGTGCCAAAATTATAGTGTCGTATTTGCGGTTGATCTGAAAAATTACTGATTACCAACAACTGTGAATTTTTGCCAATCCGTCTGTAAGCATAAACAAATTCGTCCTCTAAATCTAATACTTCATAACGACCGGTTGTTATAATCGGCAATTGTTGTCTCAAAGCAATCAATTTTTTATAAAAATAAAAAATTGATTCCCTGTCAGAAAACGTATCAGATACATTTATCGTTTGGTAATTAGAATTAACGGGTAACCAAGGACTTCCAGTAGTAAAACCAGCATTTTTGGTGTTATCCCATTGCATTGGTGTGCGCGCATTATCACGGGAAGAGTGATGAATGTAAGCCATCATTTGCTCAGGCGTTACACGTTTTTTTTGACTAACCAGATCATCATAAGCGTTTAACGTATCAATGTCTTGATATTGATCAATAGATGATAATGTGATATTTGTCATCCCAATTTCTTCACCTTGATAGATATATGGTGTCCCTTGCATAAAGTGAAGTGTTGCTGCCAACATTTTAGCTGATTGAACACGATACACTTCTGAATCATTGCCAAATCGTGACACTACCCGTGGTCGATCATGATTATTCCAATACAAACTATTCCAAGCCTGCCCATATAAATTCGTTTGCCATTTAGATAAAATACGTTTCAAATCCACCAAATTAACACGTTCATTACTCCACTTGCCCAAGCCTTCATGACTACTATCAAGCTCTGTATGTTCAAATTGAAACACCATTTGCAATTCATGCCGGTCAAATCCAGCATATTTCACTGCATCATTTGTTGTTACACCAGGCGTTTCGCCCACAGTGATGATGTTATGTTTCGACAACACTTGCTGGTTCATCTCTTGCAGGTATTGATGCACATTTGGCCCATTTGCTGAAAATACCATTGAAGACCCATGATTACCATCAGCAACTTCTGGATCATTTGGCATCCCTGATCGCTTAGAAATCAAGTTAATAACATCCATACGGAAACCGTCAACGCCCTGATTCAACCACCACTGCATCATTGTGTAAATTTCTTGTCGTAGTTTTGGATTATCCCAATTTAAATCTGGTTGTTTTTTAGAAAACAGATGTAAGTAATATTGTGCTGTTTTAGCATCATATTCCCACGCTGACCCACCAAAATCAGATAACCAATTATTTGGTGCATGTCCATTGACTGGATCTCGCCAGATATAATAATCACGGTACGCGTTAGTCTTAGACTGACAACTTTTTTGAAACCAATAATGTTCATCAGATGTATGATTAACCACTAAATCCATCATTACTTTCAAACCAAGTTCATGTGCAACTAACAGCATCTCTCTAACATCAGCAATCGTACCAAATTCTGGTAAAATTTTCTGATAATCACTGATATCATAACCGTTGTCATCATTTGGTGATTGATAAATTGGACTTAACCAAATCACCTGTACACCTAATTTTTTCAAATAAGGTAAGCGTTGAATGATACCCGGAATATCACCAATGCCGTCCCCATTACTATCCTGAAAACTGCGTGGATAAATTTGATAGACAACTGCCTTTTGCCACCACTTTGTCTGTGTCATTATCATTTCCTCACTATGCCTATAAGCCTGTTTACTATATTTGAGTAAACGTTTACGCAAATATTATTGTAACCGCTTACACAGTGTTTGTCAATAGATTTTAGGTTATAATATGAGGTATGACTATCACAATTAAAGACATCGCAAATAAAGCTGGTATTTCAGCAGCATCCGTCTCACGAATTTTGACAAATCGTGGGCGTTTTAGTGAGAAAACAGCGCAACGTATTCGACAATTAGCAAATGATATGGGTTATTACAAGAACCAATCAGCTGCAGATCTGTCGCAAAAAGAAAGTCGTGTTATTGGTGTATTAGTCCCGACCACACACACCAATTTTGCTGATGAAATCATTAAGGGCATGCAAAACAAAGCATTTGAACTAGGTTATGAATTGTTAATCGCCTTTGTTGAGACAAACAGTCAACAACAAATTCAAACCGTTAAATCCCTGCTTTCTCGACAATTATTAGCGGTTGTTATGCTCGCTGTTGATATCGAAGATTCTGTTTTTGATGTTTTAACAAGTGCCGACGTACACCTTTTGAGCGTTTCTAACCAACTCAACAATGTCATTCCGTCTATTTCATCTGATAACTATGCAATGATGCACACTATTGTTGATTATTTATATGATCATGGTCACCGTCAAATGGCTTTAATCGGCGCTTCTAATCCCGATCCCATTGTCGCAGTCTTAAGACGTCAAGGTTTTATTGACGCTTTAGCAGATCATGGCATTACTTATAATCCGGATTTTATTTGGGGGGTCGAAACTGCTTATCAAACGGGACTAGATGCAATAAAAAAATTTGGAACGCCTTTGCCTTTTACTGCTGTCATCGGGTCAGCTGATATCATCAGTATTGGTTTGCTCAATGGTGCAAAAGATGCTGATATCGTCGTGCCAAATGATTTATCGATTGTAACCGTTGATGGTACAGAATTGACTCAATTAACGCGCCCCATTTTAACGGCCACTCAACAAAACTTCGCCAAAATGGGAGAATTAGCCGTCACTAATATTGCTGATCAGTCACTATCACCACATACTGTCATCTTTACCGATATCACCCTCAATTCAGGTGGAACAGTGGCAACAATTGTATAAAATAGCAAAAAAACGCCGATTTGCATTGGCGTTTTTTTAATCATTTATTTCATTTTTGCTTCGATGCTTGTTAGCGTAACTTCAGCGGTTGAATTAAAGTTTAAATCGGCACTCCGTAAAACAGTGACGTTACCAATTGCCAATGACGTTTCACCTGCACCGTTAATTGAGGCAATACCAGCAGCTGAATCTTCTAATCCAATGACCTGCTCTGAATCTAAATTCAGTACCCTAGCTGCGCGAACGAAAATCTCTGGATCTGGTTTACCTTTTGTCAGCGTGCCCGGATCGACGATACCAACAAAATAACTTGTCAAGCCCAAATGATCTAAGATCATTGGCGCATTTTTGGATGCTGAAGCCACCGACATCTTGTATCCAGCTGCCTTTGCAGATTGAATAAATGCTTTCATTCCTGGTAAAATATCTGCTTCAGTCAACATTGAAATTAACTGCTGATAATTATGATTTTTCTTCTCTGCCAACACCTCTTTGTCTGCTTGAGAAAAATCATCAGCATGGTCGCCAGCATCTAAAATCATTTGTAACGAGGCCATGCGACTAATGCCTTTCAAGCTTTCAGCTAGCTCTGGTGTCCAGTTTGTACCAACTTCATCCGCCGTCTGATGCCAAGATTCCCCATGAAAACGTGCCGTGTCAGCGATGACACCATCTAAATCAAAAGCAAATCCTTTTATATCTGAAAATTGAGTCATTTTATTTATCCTCACTTTTTTAATTTGGTAGGTCGCTGTATAAGTTTGTTTCATCAGCTGGCAATACGGTGTACCAAAACAGCTATGATTGATAGCATCAAAACTATTTCCCCAGAGTGCAAAACATTGCCATGATTGTTGCATATCAAAACAAAGTGTCGGCTGTCAACATCACGTCTTGACCCGATAAATCAATTACCAGTGATTCACCTGAAATCAAGTCAACATGTGCCCCTTGTTCATCAATTGATACTTCCAATACATGACCACGAAATACCAAACGAAATGCATATTTCGTCCAATTTTTGGTAAAAATGGTTTTAAGTGAAGCTTATCATCACGTACACGCATACCCGCAAATCCTTGCACAATTGCCAACCATGAACCCGTCATCGCCGTAATGTGTAACCCATCAGCTGTGTCATTATTATAGTTGTCCAAATCCAAACGCGCTGCACGTTCGTACATTTCAACTGCTTTATCTGCCATTTGCAAATCAGCTGCCAAAATTGAATGAACAGATGGTGACAATGATGACTCATGCACCGTCAATGGTTCATAAAATTCAAAATTATTGCGCTTTTCTTCTTCTGTGAAAGCATCTGGAAAGTAAAACATCGCATGCAATGTGTCAGACTGCTTGATATAAGGTGAACGTAAGATACGATCCCATGACCAATTTTGGTTAATTGGTCGAATATCTTGTGGCATATCAGCAATTGGTGTCAAATCTTTATCCAAGAAGGTATCATGTTGGACAAAGATATGCTTTTTACCTGTCTTGGTTTCAACATCAGCCTCAGGTAAATACATTTTATCAACAATTTTTTGCCACTTTGCTAATTCATCATCAGTCAAAGCTAACTTGGCCTTTTCATCAGCATTGATTTCATCATAGTGTTCAAGTGAGTATTGCAAAACCCACTTGGCCATCCAATTTGTATAGAAATTGTTATTAACATTATTTTCATACTCATTGGGACCCGTGACACCATGAATCATGTACTTATCGTTTCGTGCAGAATAATGGACACGATCTGCCCAGAAACGTGCAATATTATACAAAACTTGTGCGCCATCACCATCAAGCCATGAGTGATCCCCTGTGATATTTGTATAATTATAAATGGCATAAGCAATCGTAGAATTACGGTGAATTTCTTCAAATGTAATTTCCCACTCGTTGTGTGACTCAATACCATCAAAAGTCACCATTGGATACAAAGCACCTTTTAAGCCTTGTTCTTTGGCATTGTGAAATGCACCATCCAACTGATCAAAACGATATTGTAGCAACGAACGTGTCACAGACGGATCAGCAACACCAAGATAAACAGGAATCGCAAAGGCTTCTGTATCCCAATAAGTTGCACCGCCATACTTTTCGCCAGTAAAGCCCTTTGGCCCAATGTTCAAACGAGGATCGTTGCCATAGTAGGTTGAAAATAGTTGAAATAAATTAAAGCGAATACCTTGTTGGGCCGCATTATCTCCTTCAATTTGAACGTCAGCTTTCTCCCATCGTTGAGCCCATTTTTGCGCATGAGCTGTGTATATGTCGTCATATGTTTGCGCCGCAATACCTGCGGTTAGTGTCTCGCCTGCTTTAATCACTTGAACTAGACTATCATAATCACGTGAAGTTGTCACAATCACGCGCTTTTCAAAACTAACTGAACTTTTGGCTGGCACTTCAATGTCAAAGTTATCGGTCACTTCTTTTTCAGAGCGATTCACACCATGCTTTTCACCGCCAACAAAACTCTGACGCGCAACAACTGTAAATTGCGGTACACCGAATGCGTTTTCGATCGTTTGCGTGGCTATAAATGATGAATTTGTTCCATTACCAGCGTCCAAAACTTGCCAAAACTTTTCATCATAATTTGAATCTTCGTTGACAACATCAGCATCAATACTAGCATCAAAACGAACATGGTGGGCTTGACCATCAGCAGATAACAAATCATAGTGAATATCTGCCAATTCCTTTACTGCTGCTGAAACTAAGCGCGTGATTTTAAACGTAACGCCAAACACGGTAAACGCTCGATTCAAAACACCGTTTTTCATATCTAATGATACTTCAAAATCAGTCACATCATTCTTAGCTAAATCAACTTGATTGCCATCAACGTAGATGTCTGCTTTGACGTAGTTTAGCGCATTGATAGCTTTTCCAAAGTAAAGTGGATAACCATTTTTCCACCAACCAACACGTGTTTTATCTGGGAACCAGACACCACCAACGTAAATACCTTGATGCGTGTCACCAGAATAGACCTCTTCAAACATGCCACGCATGCCCATGTATTCATTGCCCAAACTCGTCATAGATTCTTGGAGACGTTTATCTTCAGAATTCAAATCATGTGATGTAACTGTCCAAGGATCAACTTCAAAAATTCGTTTCATAAGATTTTCTACCTCTTCAATTTTTTTAATACTCAGCTGCGGCGCTAGCCATTATTGTGCATCTACTGGATTACTGTGAATTTCATTGATAAACCACACACTAACAGCACCAATTAACATTAAGATTCCGGATACTAAGATCATTGATGGAAAATGTGAACCAAGTGCTGGGAATAGTGCAAAACTAGCAACCGAGGCTACAATTTGCGGCAAGCAAATTGAACCGTTAAACAATCCTAGATAAGTACCCATGTGATCGCCAGGCAATGCGTTGGTTACCATGATGAATGGGTACGCCATCATACCTGCCCATGAAATACCGATTAAAATAAATGAGCCAATCAACAAATACTGTGAGTGAATAAAGAACACTGATGTGAAGCCAATAGCCCCCAAAAATAGTGACAAGGCATAACCTGCTTTGTTCTTGGTTGCTGGAATTTTTGATAAGACTAGTGACCACAAGACCGCCGCAATCGCATAAACCGCTGACATGATACCAAACCAGTTTCCACCATTTTGGTAACCGGCCGTTGTTGGATCAGTGGCATGGAAAATATTGTCTGCCACAGCACCAGTACCGTATGTCCACAAATATTGGAATGCCATCCAGCAGAAGAACTGAGTCAAAGTAACCATCCAAAATGTTTTTGGCGCGCGCTTTAACAAAGTCAAGAAGCCACCCTCACCATCATTTGGTGTACTTAAAGCATAGCCATGATATAACTCATAAGTGGCATCATCGTATTCTTTCACGTTAAAGACTGCAATCAGTGAAAAGACAACTAAGACAATCGCACCAACGTAAAATGAAATAATCACTGATGCCGGCACTTGACCTTTAGGCGCTGTATTAGCAACACCAATTGCGGTCAGAAAGAATGGGAAAATTGTTGCCAGCACAGATCCTGTATTAGATAAGAAACTTTGAATTGAATACGCGTATGATTTTTGGTTTTCATTAACCATGTCACCAACAACCATCTTGAAGGGTTGCATCGCAACGTTAGAACTCAAATCCATGAACAAGATCGTGATCGCCCCAAACCACAAACCAGCAGCAGTTGAAAAGCCAAAACTACCTGAATTGGGCAACAGGAACATCACGATAACTGACACAAGAGCGCCAACCAATAAATAAGGCATTCGACGACCAAAGCGCTTTGTCCAAGTGCGATCTGAGAAATAACCAACTAGTGGTTGAACAAACAACCCTGCCAATGGCGGTAGGATGAAGAAAAATCCTAACTTAGTAGGATCAGCACCTAATGTCTGAAAAATACGTCCCATTTGGGAACTCTGCAATGAAAACGCCATCTGTACACCCAAAAATCCAAAACTTAGCATCCAAATGGTGCGCAGCGGCAAGTTAGGCAATCCCCGCCCTTTTTGATTATCTGCCATAGTTACTTCCTCCAAAAATTATTTTGACACACAACTTGTTTGCTCTAATAATGCACCAATTCTATGAACAATCCACGATGAAACTGTATCTTCTTCATTAGAAATCGGACACATATTTTTGAACAGCAATTCATGTAACCGTTTACATTTTATAGTATAAAACATTTTTATAATTAATGGAAGCGTTTGCACAATGTTAACGATAACATCATCACAACCTTGTTGACTCTCGAACAACGATATCTGGTGAAATGCTGATATTATTTGGTTCTAAGATGATTTCGGATTCGATTTGAGAAATAATTTGTGCCACAATTTTTTCAGAAATTAAGGCAAACGGTTGCCTTACAGTAGTCAATTGTGGCTGGGTAAGCTGATCAATGAACACCCCATCAAATCCGATTACACCACAATCACGCGGAATATGATAAACACGCTGGACCGCACGTAACACACCAAGTGCAATACGATCGGTCGCGCAAACAATCGCTGTTGGTAATTGAAAATTGGCAATAAGTTCGTTACTAACGTGTCCGCTAAGTGAGCATGGTTTTCGGTTTGATAGACGCTGACACGACCGTCTTTTTTTGCCATAACTGCTCGGTACCCAGCTTCGCGCTGCCTAGCAAAGGGCAAATCTAATGATAAACCAATATAATAAATATCACGATACCCCTGCCGCCACATATATTCAGTCGCTTTTTCAATACCAGCTTGATTGTCAACGTCAACAGATGATAAGGGACACTTTGTTGGCGCTGCGCCATAAAGTGTGACTGGTACGTCAAGGGCTTGCAACTTTGACAAATCTTCTGTTCGCCAACCGCTGACAATTATCCCATCAATACTTTGTGTTTCTGCCATAATATCCAAGCTAATTTCCAGTGTGTAGCCTTTTTTCTGCAAATTGTTAGCCAGTCGAATCAATAATTTAGCATAATTCGGTTCAACAGTTGAGACATCTTCTAAAAGTAAGAAACGAACGACATATTGACGTTGGTTGACTAATGCTCTTGCCACTTGATTTGGCACATAGCCGACGGCTTTAATTGCCTGTTGTACTAGCCTCATCAGCTCAGGTGATACTTGATCCGGATGATTAATTACTCGGCTAACTGTCATTTTTTGACACATGCGCCTTTTGCGCAACATCATTTAAATTCACCATGTATCGCCACCAAATTCAGGTAAACGATACGGTACAATCACGCTTGTTGCCTTAGTTTGCTCCAGCAGAGAACGCTGATCGTTAAACAATAATCGAACCGCTTCACTCCCTAAACTACGCGGTAACATATCAACCGAATAAAAGTTCTTACCACCAAGTCGTGCATATTCGGAACGATTAAAAGCAATCGTTGGTAGCTTCGGGTGTGTGGGCAAATGGGCTTGTGCTTGATTACGTGCCAGATAACCGATTTTGTCGTCACTAGCAATAATACCGTCGATTTCGTGATGCAATTCGAAGTAGCTTTCCAACACTTGTTTTTGTGCTTGAAAATTAATTGGTAGTGATAAGACTGGTCCATCTGGTTGCGCAAGATGAAACCCGATTTCACGATTGCGCTCGTAACGCCAATCAGACAAAGTGCGGACGAAAAGTGGTGCTTTTAGATTAAACTGCGATACTAGCTGCCTAGTCGCTTCTTCCCCAGCTCGTCGATTATCATTGTCAACATATAAAACATCATTGGCTTGCTCCGGCTCACCAGTAACAACGACGCGTGCTTTGTTCTCTCGTAATAATTCAGAAATCGGATCATTTTCAACAGTGTAAAGCAGTATAAAACGACGTACTTGACCGGCCTCGACCATCATTTTAACGGCATTATACACTTCTGACCAGTTACTACCAGTTGCTGTAGTCAATAAATATTGACGGGCAACGAGTTGAGAATTAATGCCAAATAATAATTGCATTGCAAAGTCATTTTCTGCACTGTCAGATGCTTGCGGTTGAAAAACGACACCCACCGTGTTACTTTCACTCTGTGTTAAATTTCGTGCTGCAAAATTGGGCGTATAGCCCATGTCTTGTGCAATCTTTTTGATGCGTTCCTTTGTTTTAACGCTAATTTTGGGTGAATCAGCCAACGCGCGTGAAACCGTTGAAATAGCAACTCCGGATTTATTTGCAATATCTTGTATTGTTACCATAGCGACCTCCTGTACACGTTATTTTAACATGAAAAAGATTGGGACTGACGCCCCAATCTTTTTTAACCTTTGACTGAGCCACTTGTAACACCAGAAACGTAGAATCGTTGCAAAACAATAAACAAAATTGTAATTGGAATTGCAATGATCACTGCCCCCGCAGCGAAACTCATAAATAAGGAATTAGCTGTTTCCTTAGTCATCATCGAGTATAATCCGATCGCAACTGTATAATTTTTAACGTTATCACCCATGATAACTTGAGCAAAAATAAAATCCATCCATGGTCCAGTGAACGCTGTCAACGCTGTAAAGACAATGATAGGTTTAGACAGTGGCAAAGTTATTTTGGTAAAAATTTCCCATTTTGTAGCACCATCAAGCATTGCACTCTCATCCAATGAATAAGGAATCGTATCGAAAAAACCTTTTTGAATATAAAATGCAAGTCCAGCGCCTGAAACATATACTAAAATCAAAGCAAACAAACTCTGTGTTAAACCGGCTGCCTTCAAGATATAATAAATTGCAAACATCGCCATAAAACCAGGAAACATGTTCAAAACCAAAGCAATTTTCAAAAAGGGGCCTTTTATTTTAAATTTTAAGCGACTTAAAGAGTAAGCCATTGACAATACGAGCATCGTTGAAATGATTCCACTGATAATAGAAACAAACAACGTATTTAAGAACCACCGGCCAAATGGATATTGACTATTGGTAAACAGCTGTACGTAATTGTGAAGTGTGTAAGTCTTTGGCCAAAAATAATTTACAAAAGCACCACCTTCACCGCGAAAGCTCGTGAGGACAATCCATATAATTGGAATCACCCATATAAATGCCATAGCAGATAAAGCAATGTACAAAATTATTTTATTTCGCCGTTTTACGCCTCTAATGCTATGCATAGTTAGGCCTCCATTCCCGAGTTCGACACTTTCTTATAGGCAACCAATGAAAAGACTGCTGATAAGATAAAGATCAAAATTCCAATAACTGACGCTAAATTATAATCCGCTGTATTCAATGTCAAGTTATATAGCCATGTGATTAACAAATCCGTTGAACCTGCACCGTAGTAGTTTGAGTTAGCAGGTCCACCACCAGTTAATAGGTAAATAACGTTAAAGTTATTGACATTACCAATAAATTGTTGAATCAAACTAGGTGCCATGACAAAAACAATTTGTGGAAACGTAATTGATTTAAATATTTGAAATTTGTTAGCGCCATCAATTTGTGCTGCTTCAATTTGGTCTTCAGATTGATTTTGTAAAATACCAGTCGTAACCAACATCGTTGCTGGAATACCAATCCACAAATTCACAATAATGATTGTGAATTTTGCAAATAAAGGATTTGTAAAAAACGGCAAGTTTGTTTTAGTCAGGCCAGAATTAATCAACAATGTATTCACCAGTCCACCATCAGCAAACATATTATTCATAATCAGCAGTGATATAAATGCCGGAATGGCCATTGTTAAAATAAAAATTGTTCGGAAAATTTTTTACCTTTGATTCCTTTAGCATTGATCATCATGGCTAAGATAACGCCAAAGAAAAATGACGAAATTGTTGCCACAATTGCCCAAATTAAAGTCCAGGCAAGCACTGGAAAAAATGTATGGGCCATTTGACCAGAAATAACGTTCCCAAAGTTGTTCAATCCAACCCATCCAAACAAATTTTTAGGTGGTAAGTGATTATGATCATAAGACGTGAAAGCAATTGCTATCATGTAGATTAATGGTAAAATCGTAAAAAATAAAACGCCTGTCATTGGTATGGCCATTAGGGTAATATGCATTTTTTCATCAAGCAAAGATGCTAAGTCCTCACGCAATGTTGGCAATTTAGCCCCTTCTTGCTTCAACTCCCAAATATGCCGCGCTGACTGTAAATTTATGCGATACAACCAGATAAACAAAACAGTAATAATAACTGACAACATCCCCCATAATAGTAGAAGCATCGAGTTATCACCGGCTTGCAAAATTGAAATACCTAACGATTTATCATAAACCAAACCCTGTGCGTGTGTTCCCAAGGTAAACATATTATGATAAGCTTTTAAACCAAGTGTAAACAACCAAGTAAGCCAACTCATTTCTAAAATTAGAAATATCAAACCCTTGAGAAATTGCTTATTTGCAAAGTTTGCCGACCCCATAATAAGATATGACGCTTTTGTAGCATTGTCAGCTTGACCAAATAATTTAATGAGTGAGGTATGCTCTTCAAGTGTTGAATGCTTCTTTTTTTAAACATTTTCCATTCCAACTTTCATTAGTTATTATGTACGCAGAGAGGCATCGCTCTCTGCTAAAAAACATGTTTACTCTGATTAATTCACACTTTTAGATGCATTTTTAACTAATGCTTTCAACTTTGGCAACATTTGTTGATCTGAAATTTTACCTTTGTAGGTATCATTGAATAACGCATCCGATGATGCCCAAAAATTAGCCATTGCTGGAGATTTAGGCATTGGTGTTGAAAAACCAGTTTCTGACATTTTAACAACTGCCTTTGCTAGGTCATCGTTCTTAATTTCAGTTAATGCCTGCACTGCCTTTGACGATGGAATATAGTGAGAGTTCTTGAAACCTAATTCTTGAACTTTATCACTAGACAAATAGTTTGCTAGCTTCATTGCAACTAATGGTTCTTTAGTTGCCTGTTTAACACCAAACAATTTCACTCCTAAGAATGCCTGCATTTGCTTTTCACCGGTACCCATATTGACTGTTGGATATGGTGCAATACCCAAATCATCGCCTAATGCTTTTTTATAATCATTGTATGACCAAGGACCAGATAGCGTGGCTGAAATCTTTTTTGACTGTAACAGATTTAATGTATTTGTACTAGCTTGTACGAATCCGGGATTGTTTTCTGGGCCTTTATCCAAGACAAAACGGCTGCACCGTTTTCATTGTCAATGTTTGTTCCCTTTGATTGTTCACCATTTTCGCCATACAACGTATCGCCTACCGTATAGAAAAGCGGCGAGAAGATATAGTTAGCGCCAGCAGCTCCTAAATTGGATCCCATCTTGCCTTTGCTTGTCAGTTCTGTCCAAGTTTTAATATCATTATCATTCAATTGCGTCTTGTTGTAATACAATACTTGTGATTCTATTGCGTAAGGATAACCATATGTTTTCCCTTGATAAGTGGCTCCAGCCATAGCATTTGGAATTTGCGTGTCCTTCAAACTTTTAGCATACTTTGTGCTTTGATAAATCAAACCTTGTGAAGCTAATGAACCAATCTGATCATGTGGAAACATGAAGACATCTGCTGCTGCAGATGGATCCTTTTGCAAATTTTTTAAGGCGTCTGTCGAATTAGTATACTTGATTGTAATATTAACTTTTGGGTTAAGCTTCTCAAAATTTTTAACCGCCGTGACATATGTTGGTTTTGTAGCAGTATCAACCCACAATTTCAAATTTTGAGTTTTTGATGTTTTACTCTGAGCTGACTCATGCATTTTTACTGCTGTGACCCCTCCTGCGGCCAATACTATAACAACCGCAGCAACTGCACCAATTTTTACCGTTGTACTCGTCATGATAATATCCTCCAAGATATTCTCTTTGTTTTATTGTTCGAGTTCATCATAAAACAAATGCATATTTTATGCAAGCGCTTTCATTATTTTTTAAAAGAAATTGGTCTAGACATTCATAATCAGCGTTATTGTGTTCAGGCAGCTTAGTGTATAAGATAACACATTGTTTTTCCTCTGTTAATAACTAATTATTTTTTGGAGAGGATTAAAAAAACAAATGGTATAGCCGTTTTTAAGAAAACGCTTGCATTATATTTAGCCTGTTATATAATAAATTTGTGAAAGCGCTTACACGTTTTTGATTATCTCCTTGATATACTGGTGAGATAATAAATTATCGTTAAAACTATTTAGAAAATCCGAGGATATTAAAATGGCAGAAATACGTTTAGAGCACATCAAAAAACGTATCCACATATGGATACGCCGTCGGTTACGGACTATAATTTAGCTATACATGACAAAGAATTTATCGTTTTTGTCGGTCCTTCTGGGTCAGGAAAATCAACAGTTCTGCGCATGATTGCTGGTCTCGAAGAAATTTCAGGTGGTGAATTCTATATTGATGGTAAACTCATGAATGATGTTTCACCAAAAGATCGCTATATTGCCATGGTTTTTCAGAATTATGCATTGTATCCTCACATGACTGTTTACGACAATATTGGATTTGGTTTAAAACTACGTAAAATGCCCAAAGATGACATTGAAAAACGTGTGCATAATGCAGCAAAAATATTAGGCATTGAAGATTACTTAGATCGCAAACCAGCAGATTTATCAGGCGGACAACGACAACGCGTTGCTATGGGTCGCGCAATTGTTCGTGATGCAAAAGTGTTGCTAATGGACGAGCCTCTTTCAAATTTGGACGCTAAACTTCGTGTCGAAATCCGTGCAGAAATTACAAAAATTCACAAAAAAATTAATGCTACGACAATTTATGTCACACATGACCAAACTGAAGCTATGACATTAGCCGATCGTATCGTCATTATTGATCGTGGTGATATTCAACAAGTCGGTACCCCGCAAGAATTATATAATGAACCCAAAAATATATTTGTAGCAACCTTTATTGGTATGCCCTCCATGAACCTCATAACAGGTAAATATGAAGCAGGTATGTTAATAACTGAAGATGGCCTAAGATTTATGGTGCCAGATGGTATGTCTAAAGTACTCTCATCTAATCATTACTCTGGAAAAAATGTTGTATTTGGTATCAGGTCAGAAGATGTGCTCTCGGAACAAATCGCTTTAGATACGTACTCTGACAATGTAGTCACTGCAAAAGTAAATATCGCTGAACTCATGGGTGCAGATTCAATGCTTTATACTGAAATTGGCACACATGAGTTAATTGCTCGTGTCAACGCGCGTGACTACCACCAACCTGGTGAAGAAATAAAACTGGCTTTAAACATGAGTAAAGGACATTTTTTGATCAAGAAACAACAACCCGAATTTTATAATGATAGCAATTTGATAATAATTGTTAATAATAACCAACTAGCTATTAATAATTTTATTTGTCTTACGGAGGACTAATATGAACAAAGCAGCAATTTATCATCGTCCAGAGTCTGAATACGCTTATCTTTACACTGAAAAAGAAATGCGGGTTCGTCTGAGAACTGCTCTCGATGATATTAAAACTGTCACAATTATTTCCGGTGACCCCTATAATTGGACTGATGATACATGGCAAAAATCCGCCGACATAAGTATGAAAAAACTTTAACAACTGATGTTCATCAATACTGGGAAGCTAAATTATCTGCTGCTAATCATCGTTTAAATTACGGATTTCTTATCACCGATACCGATGAAAAAACATATTTTTTGGCGACCAAGGGTTTGAAAGTCTCACAAAGTCTGCAGATCAAAATGATGGATTAATGGGTGCCAGTAACTATTTCAAAATGCCCTACTTTCAAGAAATTGACCGGTTCAAGGCACCTGATTGGGTAAAATCCACTGTCTGGTACCAAATCTTCCCTGAGCGATTTGCCAATGGTGACCACACGAATGATAACAAGAATACTTTACCTTGGGATTCTGAAAGACATCCAACCCGAACAGACTTTTATGGCGGCGACTTGCGTGGCATTATTGATCATCTTGACCACTTAATTGATTTAGGAATTAATGGCATCTATTTCACACCCATCTTTAAATCGCCAACAAATCATAAATATGATACACAAGATTATTTAACAATTGATCCACAATTTGGCACCAAAAAAGATTTTAAAGAATTAGTCAAAAAAGCACACGATCATGGTATCAAAATTATGTTGGATGCTGTTTTCAACCATATTGGCGATAAAAGTCCTCAATGGCAAGATGTTCTTAAAAATGGTCAAAATTCTAAATACGCTGACTGGTTTCATGTGCGTTCTTGGCCTGCAACATACACAGCCACTAATAATTTTGAAGAAACAAAAGATGCGACCTATGATACTTTTGCTTTCACACCACACATGCCTAAGCTAAACACCGCAAATATTGAAGTACAAGATTATTTGTTAAACATTGCAACTTATTGGATAAAAGAATTTGATATTGACGCATGGCGCTTAGATGTTGCTAACGAAGTTGATCATCATTTCTGGAAACGTTTCAAACAAGCTACTACAGCTATCAAACCTGATTTTTATATTATTGGTGAAATTTGGACAAGCGCTCAATCTTGGCTGCAAGGTGATGAATTTACTGGGGTCATGAACTACGCATTTACTAGTGCCATTAGTGATTTTTTGCAAAAACAAATTACCGCTACACAAATGATTAATCAATTAAATACTCAGCTCCTACTCAATCGTGATCAAACTAATCAAATGATGTTTAATTTATTAGATTCACATGATGCGCCTCGCATTTTATCTGTCGCCAAAAATAACAAAAATATTGTCAAACAAATGTTTACTTTTATGTTTTTACAGCAAGGCACACCGGATATTTATTATGGCACAGAATATGGTATGACTGGTGATCAGGATCCCGATAATCGCAAACCCATGGTTTGGAACAAACATTTACAAGATCACGAAATGTATGACTATTTCAAAAAATTAATTAAATTACGCCGAGATTATCAAATAATCTTAACAGATGGTAACCTCTCTTGGTCTAACAAAAATAGCATCGTTGGTTTACATCGTACATTAAACAATATGACGATATCAGCATTTTTCAATACGACTGGTTTTGATTATACCGTTGTTGAGCAGCCAAATTCGCATCCTATTTTTTCTAATCAATATCAGCATAAAATACTGTCACCAGATGGCTTTGTGGTCTTTGCTCATCAGTCATAAATTACACAAAAACTTGTGTAATTTCCCTTTGCTTTTCAAGACTATTACTAGTATCAACTTCTAAAAATTTACTATAACAATGACGTTACATTCTATAGTATGAAAACTATTTTGAAAGGCGTATATTTATGGAAATTAGTGGGGCTTCAACTCTTCCTTGGTGGAAAACAGCAATTGGCTATCAAATTTATCCACGGTCTTTTCAAGATTCAAATAATGATGGGATTGGTGATATAAAAGGTATCATAAATCATTTGGCGTACCTTAAATGGCTTGATATTGACTTTATTTGGCTCAACCCTATATATAAATCTCCCAATATTGATAACGGTTATGATATTTCTGACTTTCAAGATATTTCAGAAGATTATGGTACTATTGAAGATTTTAAAAACTTTTAGATGAAGCCCATAAATTAAATATTCGCGTTATTATGGATTTAGTTGTTAATCATACTTCTGACCAACATCGTTGGTTTCAAGAAGCACGCAAATCTAAAGATAATCCCTACCATAATTTCTATATTTGGCGGGATAATATTAATGATACTCGTCCAAATGACTGGGAAAATTTCACAAATGATTCTGTTTGGGAATTAAACGAAGCAACAAATGAATGGTATTTTCATTTATTTTCACCTCAACAACCAGATTTAAATTGGGAGAATCCAAAAGTACAACACAAAATTATTGACATGATTAACTGGTGGGCCGATCAAAATATCGATGGCTTTCGTTTAGACGCACTCAGCCATCTGAAAAAAAGTAACTTTGATGTGCCTCAACCCGTCGGAGATGACAAATTCAGCATTTTCTCAAACAATCAGGGCATCGATGAATATCTTGATTTATTGCATCAAACGTTCGTCAAACGTAATCTAATGACTGTTGGTGAAGCCGGTGGCGTACACGCAGATACAGCTCGTATTTGGACTGGACAAGTAGGATTTATCGACATGATTTTTGAACTTGAGCATCAAGTCAGACAGTCTACAATCCCACCGCGTGCCGAACGTGAATCTTTTTTAACTATTTTAGCAAATTGGCAAGAAGCTTTAAATAAACAAGGTTGGTTAGGACTATATATTGAAAATCATGACCAACCACGTGCCATTACAGTATATGGTGCTAACACACAAGCAGCCGGAAAAGTTCTAGCAACATTACTTCTAACTTTACGTGGTACGCCCTTTATTTATCAGGGGCAAGAGCTAGGCATGACAAATATGCATTTCCCCTCCCCAGAAGATATTAATGATGTCGCCACACAAAACACTTATGAACGTTTAGTTCTAACAGGATTATCCGAAAAAGATGCGTTAACTGAGGCAACAAGTTGGTCTCGTGATAATGCCCGAACACCAATGCAATGGTCAAAGTACGGATTTTCACAATCTGATGAGGCCAAAAAAAATCATGGATTCTTACAAATACTAATAGTGTTAGCATTAATTTACACAATGAGCTGATAGATAATCAGTCTATGTTACATTATTATCGGCGACTCATTCATTTGCGTCGTCATGATGCTGTTTTACAAACTGGCGATTTTAAATTGATAAAACGAAATAAAAATATTTTAATTTTTATTCGCCAAATAGCTGATCAAAAACGTTTAATAATGCTCAATTTAGACGATAATCCTTTGTCCATTGTTTTGCCAGATTCAATTTTTTGGAAGTTTGGTGGCCAATAATATCCTCTTCTGGTTCATTTACAAAGATTACCCCAAAAATGACACTGTCTCCTTATCAAGCCATGATTTGGAAAAATTGAGTATATGCGTTATACTTATGTTTCAGGCAATAAAGGAGGTCTACTATGGGGCGTTATCAAATTGATTTTAAACAAAAACAAGCAAATGCCAATTACAAGTCAGGTCAACAAACACAATTGACCAAAGCAGAGCAAGTTGCGGCATTAAAAGCGAAGTTCACACAAACAAAAAACAAGTAGAAAACCACTGTTGAGGTTTTCTACTTGTTTTTTGTTTGACAATGTCAGGCAGTTTATGATTTAAACAACTTAAAACGGTTTTCATCTGCTTCAAATGTTTTATCGTTTGCTGGCGACTCAATGGTGCCAAAAGGCATTTGTGCCCGCAAACGCCATGATGATGGCACGTTAAAGTTGTCTGCAACTTGTTCATCAATCAGTGGATTATAATGTTGTAGTGACGCACCAAGACCAACCTCTGTTAACGCTAGCCATGTCGCATATTCAGCAATACCATGGCCTTGTTCTGACCAGTCATAAAAATTTTCTGCATATAACGGTACATTTTCTTCAAAAGACTTGACAACTGACGTATCTGTAAAAAATAGAATTGTCCCATAACCAGTTTTAAAGGCACTATTAAGCTTAGCCAGTGTATTGTTATAGGCTATTTCATCTGACACTTCTGCCTTTAAGCGATCTGCTGTTAATTGCCATAATTTTTCATGAAAGGCACCTGTTAATAAAATTGTACGTACTGTTTGATTATTAAATGCTGTCGGTGCATATTTAACAGCAGATTTCACAATTTCAAAAATCTCTTCTGGCGTTTGTGGTATTTTTTTACCCAAAGTGTATGTCGTTCGACGTTGCTTTTGTAAATCTGTAAATGTCATAATTATTTTTCTGTATGCTGCCCACTATTTGACATATGAGTTAAATATTTGGTGTCACACAGATTCTCTCCTTAAGTATACTTTTTTATTCAAATAAATTAATACACTTATCATAACAGCTTACTTTTAATAAGTAAATAGCAGATGGCGCTATGCTAACAATACTTGATACGCCCATCGTATACTACTATCACCACCTTCATTAATACGTATAATACCTTGCCTAGTAAAGCCATTGTCCCTTATAACAGCTTGCATCGCCATATTTTTAGGGTGCGTGTCAATTCTAAAATCAATCACCTGCTGCTCAAAAAAATAAGTTAAAATAGCTGTCATAAATCGCTGTGTCAATTTTTGTCCCCTATAGAGCGGTGACAATGCAAATCGATGAATAGACACATAGTCAGTCGCTTGGTTTAACCAATGGCCAGATTCAATTTTTGTATAATTCGGTTCTTCTCCTGGTACAATTACAGCGTAGCCAGCTACTTGATTTTCGGCAATAAGTACATAGCCATTTTTTTGATTTAAATCATTTAAAATAGTTTCTTGATTTGGATAACCCAATTGCCACTGATTAATCCCTTGCTGTTTAAGATAAAACCGTGCAGCTTCAATAATAGTAACGATATCAACTAAATCGTTATTTTGCGCTTGACGCATATATACTAGCATATTCATATTTGATTACGACAACTGCAATCACTCCTTTATACAAATTATTTATTTTATCCTACGCAACAGCCGTTTTCAGGCCAAAAATCTAACGCTTCGCATTAACTGATACGACATTTTTTAAAATTGCGCAATAACACTAATAATTTTTTAATATTTTAAATGTTTACTCAAAGAAAAAAGTTTTAATGCATGATGCATCAAAACCTCCTCTTTTTACTTAATCCGTTTGCCCCAGTACTGGAAATAATCGACACGCATTGCACCGTTATATAATTTACGGCGCTTCGTTGCCTTTTCACCGTATGATGTTTCAAATTCCAAATCACTTGTCAAAATGTATTTACTCCAACTTGGTAGTTGACGATAAACATCCCCCATCTCGACATATAGTTCCTGGGCTGCTTCTAACTCACCTAATCTTTCACCATATGGTGGGTTAGAAACTAGTACACCATTAACCTTATCAGTTTGCCAATCTTTAGCTGCTAAATGTGTGAAAACAATGTCTTTACTAAGACCTGCATGTTTTGCATTTTCAATCGCAATTTCGATCATATTGGCATCGTTATCAAACGCTTCTATATCAAGGTCACGATCATAATCCGCTTGTGCCTCGGCCTCATCACGAACTGTTTCAGATAATGATTTGTCAAACCAATCCATTTGCTCAACGTCAAAATCACGAATTAATCCAGGTGCAATATTTCGACCAATCAAAGCTGCTTCAATAGCAATCGTACCAGACCCAGTCGTTGGATCTACAAAAGGTCTGTCCGGATGCCAATTAGTTAGTAAAACCAACGCTGCTGCAAAATTTTCTTTTAATGGTGCCCCACCTTTATTCACACGGTACCCACGTTTGAACAATGAAGGTCCAGTTGTATCAAGTGTAACAATCACATGATCTTTATCAATCATGACTTCTAACTGCGCAAAATAACCATTTTCAGGCAAGCGTGTATGAATATGATAGGCATCTTGCAAGCGACTAACAATCGCTTTTTTTGTAATTGCTTGTACATCAGGTACACTGAATAATTCTGATTTCTTTGATCGACCAGCAACTGGAAATTCTGAATCATAATTTAAATATTCTTCCCAAGGTAATGCTTTCACACCCTCAAATAAATCATCAAAGGTTGTTGCTTCAAATTCACCAACAATAATCTTGATGCGATCTGCAGTGCGTAACCACACATTCGTATTCAAAATATCTCGGGCTGTGCCATCAAACCGGACACGGTAGTTTTCAACTTGATGTTCATAATTCAAACGCTCAAGTTCTTTCCCAACAAGAGACTCAAGCCCCGCTGCTGCAGTTGCCATTAAATGATATGTTTTTTCCATTAGTTTTCCTTTATAATAATATTTAGTAAAACATTGTTTAATTAATCTATATTCTAATATGGTGGTTCATATGAAATTAATAGACTTCGAAAATCTAACGCAATATATGTCACCCAAAAGTTTGTTGTTTTATCAAGAGGCTGATACAAATTTGGCATTTTCACAAATACGCTACATCCCTAATTCCCCAAACTTACAAATCGTTACCGGAAAAAAGCCAATGACTCTCTCCCAACTAACCGCACGTTTGCATGACATGAGTGATGATACCCAATTATTATCCACCAAACAACAACCTATTTTTGGATTTCATTTATCTTTAGATGATACAGTCCCTCATATTATATTAAAATAAATTGTCATAGGTGTAGGTTACACCTCGCCTTTTTTGCTTTGCAATTTGAGCCTGTGTAGGTGTTTTAATACTATCACGTTGCCAGTTGACTAAAATTGTTTCAATGTATCTTAGACTACGCGCGTTATTAGCAACAGCCTCTTGTATCGCTAGTAACATCAAATCGGGTTCAAAATGATCTTGATCAAACCAATGGCTAATTGTTTGCATTTCCATTGGTGTTAGTGGTCGACCAAATTCTGCTTCTATTGTTTGAAATATTTCTCTTCGTGCTGATTTACCATCAGAAATAATTGGTTTCTCAGAGACCTGTTTTCCTTGTAATAACTTTTCAATCATGGGCGTGAAATCATAGGTTTCAACTTGCTTAGTTGCAGATGAAATAATCATCAATTCACGCGTAATCAAACTTTTGAGTCGTGTAACAATCACATTTTCAGTCAAATGTAAAACGCGAGCTAAAGTGGTTGGGCTTGCTGAATCTCCTTGATTTTGAATGCGTGTCACTTGTAAATAAATAGCTAAATCATCATTATCCATGCCAATTTCTTGATAGTGTAGTAATAAATCATTACTAATGCTTAATTGACCTGCATGAATATATTGTTGTAAACGCTTATCTAACGCCATATTCCTACCACTTTCGCCCTGTTTCGATGTCGTTTTAAAAACGTCCAAGCCTTACTTGGACGTTTTTCCATCTCATTATAGTCTAACATGTTTTTGAATAATCGTTTCAAAAAGGCACTTTTAACATTTTAAGTTAAGGTCGCAAACGATTGGTCATACGAGGAAATGGAATTGCTTCACGAATATGTTCTTCACCAGTCACAAACGTTACCAAACGTTCCAAACCAAGGCCAAATCCCGCATGTGGCACGGAACCATATTGGCGTAAATCTAAATACCACCCGTATTCTTCAAGACTTAATCCTTCTTCTTCGATCCGTTGCTTTAGATAATCATAGTCCGTGTCACGCTCTGAACCACCAATAATTTCGCCATATCCCTCAGGTGCCAACAAATCTGCTGATACAACAACATCTTCACGTGTAGCATGACGTTTCATGTAAAATGCCTTAATTGCTTTAGGAAAATTCACAATAAATACTGGTTTAGCAAAATGATTGGCTAAAAACGTTTCTTCAGGTGAACCAAAATCAACACCCCATTCAACATCAAATCCATTCTCTTGTAGTAACTTTATCGCATCATCATAGCTCACACGGGGATAAGGTAATTCAGTATATGATTGAAGTAAGTCTTTATCACGTTTTAAAATATCTAATTCTTGCTCATTTTTCTCCAAAACTTTTGAAATTAGAAATGAAATATAACGTTCTTGGATAACCAAACTTTCTTCTTGATGCATGAAAGCCATCTCCGGTTCAATCATCCAAAACTCTGTTAAATGACGACGTGTTTTAGATTTTTCAGCACGAAATGTTGGTCCAAATGTAAAGACTTTACCAAATGCCATCGCCCCTGCTTCAGCATATAGTTGCCCAGTTTGTGACAAAAACGCAGATTCCCCAAAATAATCAGTTTCAAATAGGTCCGTAGTTCCTTCGGGCGCTGATCCCGTCAACAAAGGAGAATCTAATTTTGTAAATCCTTCATTATTGAAAAATTCATAAGTCGCTGCAATCAGTGTATTACGAATTTTTAAGGTCGCAAAAGGTTTTAAATGGCGTAAGTACAAGTGCCTTTCGTCAAACAAAAAATCTGTGCCATGTTCTTTTGGTGTAATTGGATAATCATGGCTTTCACCAATAATTTCAATATTTGAAACAGCCATTTCATAACCAAATGAAGATCGTGCATCTTCATGAATTTCACCTGTCACATATAAGCTTGTTTCTTGTTTTAAATTCTTAGCTAGTTCAAAAAGTGCTTCCGAAATATCTGCCTTTACAACCACAGCTTGAAAGAAAGCAGAACCATCACGTAGCTGCAAAAAGGCCAGTTTCCCTGACCCGCGTTTTTGACGCAACCAAGCACCAATCTTAACTGTTTGACCGACATAATTTTTAGCGTCAATTATTTGTATTGTGGGAATCTCTTGTACCATGGATATATTTTTTAGGTGTCTATAGCAATTAAAATAATCATTGGTTCTCATATGGGCAAACCAAGCACACATCGGCCAAATTTACTTAATAATTGCAGACACATCTCTCCTAATTTTTAATTAAATATATTGTTGAAAAAACACAGTCAATCGTCGCACTGCTTCGTTTAGTACCTCTTGCTCTTTGGCATAACCCATACGTAAATAGCCTGCCATACCGAAACCTTCACCAGAAGGCATGGCAACGTGTGCTTCTTCTAAAATTTTCATTGATAGTTCACTTGTATTAGCTACACCCGCAGCCAACAATACTTCCGTCGATACTTTCGGAAATAAATAAAATGCGCCTTGTGGTTTAGTAGACACCTGTAAACCAGGCACAGTATTTAACAAATCAAATGTTGTATTCAATCTTTTTCAAAGGCTAATCGCATTACTTCAACACTACTTTGATCGCCATTTAGTGCAGCGATTGCTGCATATTGCGCGACCGCAGTAGGATTTGATGTCATATGATCAAGCAACTTATTCATGACAGTGATGATTTCAGAAGAAGCCAAAGTCCATCCAATTCGCCATCCTGTCATCGCATAAGCTTTTGAAACACCATCAACAATAATCATACGACTATTTTCAAGTGTTTTAATTTGTAGCCCTGAAGTGAATACTGCACCATTATAAACAAGCTGACCATAAATTTCGTCTAAGATAATATATGTATCATGGTTTTTAGCCCAATCTAACAGTTCGACCAGTTCTTGTCGTGAATAAACCTGACCAGTCGGATTTGTCGGTGAATTAACAATAATTAACTTGACATGGTCAGATATTTTTTCTAGATCATCAACGGTTAGTTTGAGTTCATCATTCTTTGGCTGAATAGTTCGTACTATGCCACCCGCTAGTTTAATTTGCTCAATATAACTTACCCATAACGGTGCTGCCGCAACAACAATATCATTTGGATTTAAAAGCGTTTGCATTAAGACATATAATGATAATTTAGCACCCGTTGTCACCGTAACATTTTTTAATTCAATGCTAGCTTGATAACGTTTCGCAACTTGATTAACAATAGCCTGTTTTAATTCTTTCACACCACTAGTTGGCGTATAAAAACTAGTTTTGTTTGATTCAATAGCTGAAATTGCTGCTTCTGCAATATGTTTTGGCGTTTGAAAATCAGATTCACCGACACCTAAATTGATAACATCAATGCCCTCTGCTTGCATATCTTTAGCTAATTTGCTCATTGCCAACGTTGCTGCAGGTTGAACCGCTTTCGCTTTTTCTGAAACCATTTTTTCTCCTTAAAGTTCTTCTCTAGAGACCATTAATAACACGATATGACTTCCCTGTTTTAAAATCCAAGGTGACATAATTCAAAGTATTATTTTGCCCTTTATAGCTCACTTCCCAAACTAACGTTTGCTTATATTCACTAATATTAGCTGAATAAATTTTTTAGGTTTATAGTTTGTTAAAATTAATTGACGTAATTGCTTATCTGTTAAGCCATTATCACGATTATACGTTTTCACTTGATTCATTTTGCTATTAACAATAGCAACTTTTTGTTGACCAGAAACGGTTGTCCCAGTAATCGCGTAAGTCGTTTTCTGACGATGATCAACGCTTATTTGTTGTACAGTAGCGATATTGGTTTCTTTTTTTACAAAACGTTGTAAACGCACCTCATCATTTCGCATAGGGGATAGTGATACATAAAAAATAGCCTAACACTAAAGCACCCAACAAAATACCAACACCTGCTATAATAAACCAAAAGCGCGCCCAATGAACATGTGTTTGTTTTGGACGATGACGGATCCGAATATCATCTTTAAATTGCATCATAATGTCATTTCCCCCAACATACTCACTAATATTATATCAAACATCTTTTAAAATTTGGTTATACTGTTGTATTAAATTATTCTTGACATCAAAATGAGGTACAACTTTAATTTGAGCTTTAAAACGGTTGCGTTGCATGGCATTTAATTGCGTAATAAGTAATGGCGCCTGATGCCTTTGCATTTGCGTCAAAACTAAGGCTAGCCGTGATACTGGTTGCCACACCAAACGCTCTGGGACAATAACTACAGCTGGGACTTCTTGATCTCGTAGCCACATAGTACTAAATATTTTAGCCGTTACAATGACAATATTAGCCTGTTCAGGATGACTTTGTCGTTGTATTTTTTCTAAAGAACCCGTAATGCTTTCCGCAACAATACTATACTGCGTTGTTACTGTACGTTTTATTTTTTGGTACCAGTGATTTACACGCTCAATATCTGGCAAAATGATCAATATTTCACCAACATTTTGTTGTGTAATTGCTTGTAAATGTACAATTGGCGAAGATTTTTGCATTTGTATAATACGAACTGGTATTGCATTGTTATGAATAAAATCACGTTCCACTGTGATATTTTTTGGTGCATCACGTAGAAATTCACTTACCTGATTGTCTAAATATTCACTCACAATTAATAATTTGTGAATATGAACAATAAATTTTTCTTGATAAATACGTCTATCTAACACGTCAAAAGATACAACAACTTGTTGCTGCTCATTAATATTTTGTATCTCAACACTGCTGATAACATCGGATTGTTTCTGTAATCGTTTTATTTTAATTAATTGCCCCTTTCCCTGAGTTAGTTCACATGGTACTTGGGTGTCGCCGATTTTAATAATATCTGTTAAATGAGCCATAATTGTTAATAATCGTTCGATACGCTTTAAATTAGGAACTTTGTTGTCTTCATGATTAATTTGTTTAATTAATTTAAACGCTTCACTCAAACTCTGTTTAATAAACACACGCTGTTTATGTGATAAACCAACAATCTCTTGATGACTTAAATTTTTCAACACATTTTGAACCTGTGTCAAATTTAAATCTACATGAAAATAATTTTGTAGATTGGTCACAAATTGGCTTGGTGTTTCCATCACGACAACTGGCCATTTATCAATTTTCCGAGTTGCTCGTAGGTATTGTTCCTGATTAAAATATGATTCGAAATTCATAATAATGACGTCCGAAACGTTTGCATTAGCTTGAGCTTGTTTAAAATACTGGCTTTCGGTGTCGCCTTGAATATCTGAGAGCATATCAATATTTTGCGTACCAACCTGTATTTCACGTAATAAACCTGTTTTGGTTTGCGTTAGCCAGACAAGGATACGTGCTTTAAAAAATTGTGTTTGACTCGCATCCGTTGATATATTCAAAGCATCAGCAAACCGATCAAGATCAATATATTCAGCTGGATCATATAAAATAGCCGTATTTAACTTAATATCCAAAAGCTTTGTTAGTTTTTTCACCAACGCTAATTGTTGGCTTTGCAGACTACTATCATTAGTTAACAAAACAACTGGCCTAGATTTTGCATCTAATACTAATGGCATAAGATAGCCTAGTGTTTTACCAATTTTTGGTGCTGTCAGTACTGTTAAAATGCCATCAGATCTTTTCACTACGAATTCATTGACCCGATTCATTAAACTATTTTGTGCATCATTTGCAGTTAACCAATGGCCAAATATATAGGCTTTTTCCTGTGTTGATGTTGGGTATTTTGGAAAATTTTGTTGACTTGCGGATACAGTAGCCTGCGGTGGTTGCCTAATCGCAACATTTCTGGACAATTTAATATCTTCTCGTTGACCATTTGCTTTGATTATTTTCAAAAAATTTTGCGTTTCCCTCAAAAATGGCCACTGACCATCTTGAAGTTGCTTTAAAACGATAGCGGGTAGTTGCTCAGCTCGTTGCCATAATTTCAGAAATAAACGTGCTGTGGCATGCGCATCAGCATTTGCACGATGCGCATTATTCAGTGTAATATCTAGATAAGTTGTCAAATCTACTAACCGATATCCAGGTGCTGTTGGTAACAAAATTTGCGCCAATTGCACGGTGTCAATTGCAGAAGAAGTCAGTTCAGGAAAGCCTGTTCGTCTAAATTCATCATTTAAATAAGGATAGTCAAAATTAACGTTATGCGCAATAATAATTGTATTGTTTAATAAATTTTGTAACATTGGTGCTAATTCTTCAAAGTAAGGTGCATTTTTAACATCTTTTTGAGCGATATGTGTCAATTGCTGAATGTTGCGATCAATTAATTGGCCAGGATTAACAAAAGATTCAAAATGATCAACTATCTGACGTTGCTTAATAAAAGTCATACCAATTTGTATAATACGGCCACCTTTAGTGACGCTCTGCCCCGTTGTTTCCAGATCGACAACTACAAAGGTTTCGTTGGCGTTCATAACAAACACCTTTCTATGATTTATTTTTGAATTACGTTGTTAACTTTGCCTTAAACATTAAATTTACGACAAACTTAACAACGTAATTCTCTTATTATTTTACACTATTTAATGCGATGCGGTACAATAGTATAGGATATTTGGAGAAAAAACATGATTAATCAAATGATCGGCGTTGGGATTGCCCACGCTAAAATAATTTTAATTGGCGAACATGCTGTTGTTTATGGCCAACCAGCTATCGCGATTCCATTAACAAACTTAACTGTTACAACAACCATACGTCCAGCTTTTCGAGCACAAACCATTGAAAGTAGCACATTTCATGGCGACTTAGACGAACTTGGTGCTAATGTTGAAGGTTTACGTCAATTAATTTTGCGTCTGTTAACTAAATTTGAACTGACTGATGTTCCCTTTACACTTGCAATTGACACAAATATTCCTCAAGAGCGTGGATTTGGTGCCTCGGCGGCTTTTGCCACTTCAATTACTAAAGCTTTTTTGATTTTGTTGATGTGCCATTGCTTACCGAAGAATTAAAATATTTCACCGATATTGAGGAAACAATTTCTCATGGTTCAGCATCTGGATTAGATGCAGCTACTGTTGGTTCAAGCAATCCAATTTGGTTTGTAAAGCATCAAGAATTAACACCTTTTACCATGTCACTTACAGGCACTTTAGTCGTTGCCGATACCGGCATACATGGCCAGACAATGCATGCTATTAATATTGTTAAAAGTCAGCTTGATGTCGATTACGAACTCACTTGGCAAAAAATTATACATCTTGGAAAAATAGCAAATAAAGTACGCATTGATTTGACTAGCAATAATCCAGATCATGCAGGATTGTTATTTACAGCAGCTCATCATGAGCTACAATCATTAGGCATTTCCCATCCAAAACTAGATAACCTTGTTAATGCTGCCATCCATGCCGGTGCATTAGGTGCTAAACTAACTGGTGCTGGTATAGGCGGTGCGATGTTTGCTTTAGCTAGAAATAATGATGATGCCATTACAATCGCTAACGCGTTAACAAAAGCTGGCGCACAAAACACTTGGATTCAACCATTATGAAATACTGTTATAACTAATAAATGACGCCATGGCCGGTAGATTAAATCTACCGGCCATGGCGTCATTTATTAAAAAAAGTCACGTCAAACTATTCTGGTTAAAACACCAATTAATTTTGGCCACCTTTATTGCCATTAGCACCTTCTTCAATTCCCGGATTCCACCAATTAGCACGTGCATTCGTATGACGCACATTTAAATTAAACTCACTGACATATTTCGCCGGCGCTTGAGCCCATGTATACGTTTTTTGCAGTTTTGCATGTGTAATAATACGATACTGCGTTGATGGAAACAAACAGCTGATAATAGTTAATTCAACATTTTTTGTCGGATTTAAAATCGATACTTCTGTTGCTGAAACTGTTGTCTGTCCATAAATGATATATCGGTAAATACCTTTTTGGTTAGCTAGCAAAACATCTTGACCATTTAACCACGATGAACCTTTTAACTGACCGTTGACTATATATGGTTCATTGCGATTTGTTGATTCTTGTAGTGCACTGAATCCAGTATGACCATCATTAAAATTATGTGCTGCCAGTCCATAATTACTATGACCCATGCTTGGCTTTTCTTGACCAGTCGGATCAACTTCTGAGCGATTAGCGTAATCAGCTCCTGCATTTAAGCCTTTATCAGAATAGGCATCATTATAAATTGGCAATAAAATATTTTGACTCGGAATAGAAACAAATCCTTGTTTTTCTAAACCTTTCGCTGCATTACGCATAACCATTTGAGAAATCACAGATCGCTTTGTATGATCGTTTGTACTTTTTTATTAAGTATTGTACGTTCACGCTTTTGAAAATACTTTCTGGTTATATCATTGATACCAAATATGTTGTTCTGATAAACATATAATCCACTAATTGCCATTACTGTGACGACACACGCGGCTATAATACTATTATAAAACGCAAAATTATGCCGTTTTCGCCTATAATTCATAATTAACTGACCAAGACTAAAGATAACAAATGTAGCAAAAAAAACGAGTCCAAATAAAATTATTTGATGCTCATTTTGTGAAGGTAGAATTGATGTTTTGAGTAATACGATTGAAATCACATTGCGTCCTTGCTATTTTTTATTATAATTTGTACACCAAAAACTGTTCATTAATTAACGATTTAATTTGATCACAGTCGTTTGTATAACTAGTCAATATTACATTTGAATAACTTTATTTTTCTAAAATATTTTGAATACGCACAAGCTCATCATCACTAAATAGCATATTATCACTAAATGATAAATTATCCAATAAATGATTAATCTTGCTAGCACCAATTATAACGCTCGGCACACGCTCATCTTTTAATAACCAAGCAAGTGCCATTTGTGACAATTTTTGGCCGCGCGCCATTGCAATTGTATTTAATGCATTTAGTTTGGCAATTAATGCAGTTTTCCCAGACTCAAATAAAAACTCATTTGTGCGATGAATTGGATAATCATTAGGTATATCCTCCAAATAACGATCCGTCAGTAATCCTTCTGCCAACGGTCCATAAGCAATTAAGCCAGCATGGTTTTATCTAACACTTCAAGTAATCCATCTTTTTCAGCAGTACGATTCAACATATTATATGATACTTGATTACCTATAAATGGGGTCCCTAACGTATTAAATATTTTAGCAATAGCCTCAGTTTGCTCTGCCGTATAATTTGAAACACCGATATACAAGGCTTTGCCTTGCTTAACTAACAAATCTAAAGCCAACGCTGTTTCTTCTAATCGTGTGTTTGGATCCCAACGGTGTGCATAAAAAATATCAACATAATCAAGACCCATACGTTGTAGACTGAGATCTAATGCAGCAGTCAGCGTTTTTTTGCCAGAAAATTCT
>AEMJ01000081.1 GCA_000166735.2 Leuconostoc inhae KCTC 3774
CGGCAGACAAGAAAGAATACTAATTTCATGGCAATTAAACCAGAATTACAAGATAAATTTAAAAATCAATTTGAAAAGCCAACGCCGATACAAGATGCTGTTTGGGATCGCTTATCAGCGGGTGAAAATATTTTTGGTTTAGCACCAACTGGTACTGGTAAAACATTGGCCTTTATGCTGCCAATGCTATCGCGTATAGATGTTAAAGTAAAGCGAACACAGGTATTGATTTTAGCACCAAGTCAAGAATTGGCGATGCAAACAACAACTGTTGCACGTGAGTGGGGCGCATTAATTGGTGTTTCAGTGGCTAGTCTAATTGGTGGCGCCAATGGGCGACGTCAATCAGATAAACTAAAAGAAAGCCACACATCGTTATAGGCACATTAGGTCGCGTATTGACAATGGTTGACGGTGGTGCTTTGAAATTAAATGGTATTCAAACCATTATCTTTGATGAAGCTGATGCCATGTTGACAGATGAACGACATGATAGTTTGAAAGAATTAGCAAATCAGTTACCCGAAAATGTTCAACTTGGGTTGTTTTCAGCCACATCTGGTGTTGATTTGAAATATGTTGCTGATACATTTCATCAAGAAGTGCGGCCAATTTCAGTTGGTACAGATGCCCCAGCATCTATTAAGCATGAATTTCAGTATGTTGATCAAAAGGCACGAGCCAATATGCTGATTCAATTGGCTCGACATAATCAACAGGCGCTTG
>AEMJ01000080.1 GCA_000166735.2 Leuconostoc inhae KCTC 3774
TTGTCGTAGATTCTCTGCTTATATCATNACTAATACTTTGATTTTTATTTAAACTTGATATTCACTAACAAGCACCACAATACTAGCTGCTAATATCAATAATGCAGAAATTATCTTTATATTTTTTTCTCTTTGTGACCACAATATTAGCTCCTTTCATACTGATTCAAAATGTAATAATAAGGCGCCCGAATAAGTCTTTGCCCTCGCCTACACAAACTGGATTGGATAAAACATCTCAATTCCCAAGAAACCTTAAGTTGTCAAGTAATCCCATAAACCAATCTTTTTGGTGCAGTTCTTTTAGTAATTTGCGCCCGTCGTCTGATAGTTTACCACTAAGAGACAGTTTATGAAGTGCATTGGTTACATGTGTTATTTCCCGATACTGAGAAATATTTTTTCATTTAGCTTTTCAACAGTAACAAAGATAATTTCTCGTTCATACTCGTTTAAACCTGGGTGTTTCTCTAAAAATTCTACTAAGAATTTTTGTTTATCTGTTTTAAACACGTGTGCCCCCCTACGTTATAGATATTGACCTCATAAATAACGATCAACTGGTTCATAGTAGTCATTTACGATCACGTTGATAGTATGTTGTATGTGAGAAGTTACTTAACCCATCTTAAAATTTAACCAAGCATTAAATAAATCAATGGTTAATTTTAACATACGTGAAATTTATAGGCAATATTTTTTAACACTAAACGTGATTTTAGAGGTACAATTACATTAATAAATTAAGAAGGGTCGCATGCATGGGCCGCACATCCCCCGTGACACTAGAATTGTCGGTAATGTACCAGAAGCAAACCAAACTTGGATCTACAATTCTCCCAAGGAAATCCGCCTTTCTGCAAGTTCATCACAATATTTTAATAGTGGGTACAATTACAATTCTAAGAAAACATTTTACTTATATAATCCTGCTGCCAGCTCATATTATGAGGTTGTTAACCAATGATTAAGATAGAAAAAATATTTATTTTCTTTTGCTACTACTGGTGTGTGCTTTGGTTGTCCTTCTGCTAATCGAAAGTCAGAGCAAATAAAAAACTACTACGACAGCTATATTATCTTCTCAAAAATCTTCATCCGCAGATACCT
>AEMJ01000079.1 GCA_000166735.2 Leuconostoc inhae KCTC 3774
GAAACAATTGTCCAACAGCTAAAACACTAGACACAACACCGTAAATGCCATCTAACCAACCCCGTTTACCACCGTATCTATGTGAGATCCCGTCAAAATAACTGGTTTATGACTAATATGATCACTTGTTGCGGCATAAATAGTCCCCCATTTTGTCACAAAAACAATACAAGCCGTAATCGTTAGCCACTGCAACATATTTTTTGCGCTAATGACCAATTATCATCATAAACACATCGGGTGACCCCGCCCATCGGCGTAGCCCCCAATTGTTTAAATTCATGCAATAGTGTCATTAATTTTCATTATCCATACGCTATACACTTCTTTTTCAGAAATTGTTAAACTAAACATAACTACGCCAACAAGTAGTAATATTGCTGATAAATAAATCCCATCACCATACTACCCGTCCAATCCATCAAAATCCCATGATGGTTGGTGCTAAAATTGAGGCTATCATACCAAAAATTATAGACACCAAATGTTGTCGCTAATTGATGATCGGGGGCGTTTTTTTCACTGTATACAATAAAATAGGATCAATTGTCATTTTCCCAGTTACACCATAGACAATAAGCGATACAACTAACACAATATGACTATTACTTACCATTCCCATCACAAGTGACAAACTCGAAATAGGGACAAGAATCAAAAGTAAATGTCTGGCGTTAGTGATTCTATCGTTTAATCTTGCAAAAATTAACGCACTTGGTACAGCAATAAAAGGCACAATTGAAGCAATCCAACCAACATTAGATCCACTAACATGTCGATAAGTACGTTAAAAATAAAGGTAACCAAGTCAGCATTGTGATTTGACCATAAATTGATGCAAAT
>AEMJ01000078.1 GCA_000166735.2 Leuconostoc inhae KCTC 3774
TTAACCGAACACTGCAAACTGCTGAAAAACCTTTCGTGGTGATTGCCAGTTGAGTGTTTTCATTGGTCTCGCATTGATCCAATGATTAATTTGATCTAATTCTTTGGCGCTAACTGTTTCAATTTTGCGTTCTTTCGGTATAAAACGACGGACGTATCGATTTAATATCTCATTACTCCCACGTTCTTCTGGTGAATATGGGTGCGCAAAATAGACTGGAATGCCTAGTTTTTGCTCGATTTCGTTATATTTTGCAAATTCTCGCCCACGATCAACAGTGATTGACTTGGCATTTTTGATCCCTTGAAAAAAACGAATTAAGACTGGTGTCACTGCCTGACTATTGCGCCCAGTGACCTGTCTCACGATATGTTGCCGGCTTAGTCTTTCAGTAATTGTCACCAGCACATCGCCACGTCTTTTACCCGATTGCATGGTGTCAACTTCAAAATGTCCAAAGGTTTGTCGTGCTTTCACACTTTCAGGTCTCGTTTCAATCGAACGACCATGCACAAATACTTGTCGTCTACCATCAGATTGACGCTTTTGACGGATACCTTTGTCAGGTAAATCAGCCAATGATAGTTTGAGTCGACCAGCATTGAGCCAATTATAAATCGTTTTGAAAGGTAACCCTAAAACATGCGCAGCGGTTTCTGGTGACCACTTCAATATACCAATGTGGTGATTCAAAAAGACAGCGATAGCTGGTGTTAGCGTGTCATGACGACCACGTAGATGACGTTTTTTCAATGCCAACGCATGAGCAATCTCAGCTTTATAGGGTGTAACTTGATGAATTTCAA
>AEMJ01000077.1 GCA_000166735.2 Leuconostoc inhae KCTC 3774
CCAATGGACGCTACAGGGATCGAACCTGTGACCCCCTGCTTGTAAGGCAGGTGCTCTCCCAGCTGAGCTAAGCGTCCCTATGGAGAGGAAGGGATTCGAACCCTCGAAACAATTCCTTGCTTACATAGTTTCCAACCATGCTCCTTCGGCCAGACTCGGACACCTCTCCGATTCTTCCACTCTCTCACTATCTTCTTACTTCATAAACC
>AEMJ01000076.1 GCA_000166735.2 Leuconostoc inhae KCTC 3774
TAAATTAAAAAGGGCTGAAAAGCTCTTTTTAATTTATATCATCTACAAGATATAACATAAAAACCGTTATCTTTACTCGATAACGGTTTTTAAATTACTTACTTAATGTTTTCTTAGAGATAACTTCCAAATTATTATCCAAATCGTATACTAAGGGTTGTCCATTAGCAATTTCGAGATTTAAGATGTCGTCATCCGAAATATGCTCAAGATGTTTTGCTAAGGCACGTAATGAATTACCGTGAGCAGCAATAACAACGTTTTTACCAGCTTTCAAATCTTTTGAAATGTCTGATTCCCAGAAGGGTAACACACGTTCCAAAGTAATCTTCAAGTTTTCACCTAAAGGTAATTCACCTTTTGGTACATCAGCATAACGACGATCAAAAGCGGGGTAAGTTGTTCCTTGCACTTCAACAGTTTCTTCATAGCTGTCCAACAATGGTGGTAATACGTCATATGAACGACGCCAGATGTGAACTTGCTCGTCACCCCATTTTTCGGCAGCCTCAGCTTTGTTTTGGCCTTGTAAGGCGCCATAATGACGTTCATTCAAACGCCATGATTTGGTTTCAGGGATGAACAATTGTCCAGCCTCTTCTAATGCAAAGTGCAATGTTGTAATGGCACGTGTTAAAACTGATGTATAAGCCTGATCGAATTGGATACCTTCAGTAGCCAATAATTCGCCAGCTTCTTTAGCTTGAGTAACACCTTTATCTGATAACTTCGTGTCAACCCAACCGTTGAACAAATTTAATGCGTTCCATTCACTTTGACCGTGACGGATTAATACTAACTTAGCCATGTATTCTAAACTCCTTAGTTTGTGTTTAATCTAACAATTATATTATACCACGAAAAGAGGACACAAAAAAACTCGCCTAAGCGAGTTTTCAAAGTATTAGAACTTAATCTTACAACTTTGAGATGTTAGCAGCTTGCAAACCGCGGTCTGATGTTTCAACTTCGAATTCAACAGCTTGACCTTCTTCAAGAGTCTTGAAGCCGTCACCTTGGATAGCTGAGAAGTGTGCAAATACATCTTCTCCGTTTTCACGAGTTACGAAACCGTAACCCTTTTCTCCGTTAAACCACTTTACTGTGCCTTTTTCCATGATGTGTTTCTCCTTTGGTGTGCTCCACCAATAATTTTATTTTGTAACTTAAATAATTGGTACTTGAGCGCCTTCCGAGAAAAACAAATCAAAATCAAAAACTTTTATTACAAGTTCTAGTTTACCATACTGGTGGAAATAAGCAAGCGAAATAATAAAAAATAATAAATATAGATTAGTGATAAGTTGGAGTAGCATACTTATTTTATGTCAGAAAGCCTAATGAGACAGTTGGTTATTGTACTTTTGATTAAACTTTTCAACTTGACAAGATAGTTTATTAACGATAGAATTGTATAGTTGTCAGTATGGATAACCATGCAGCTGTGGCGGAATTGGCAGACGCGCAGGATTAAGGATCCTGTGCCCGTTAAGGGCGTGCGGGTTCGACTCCCGCCAGCTGCATAATCATATTTCATGGCGTTGCATAAGGTTGCAAAAACCTTGATGTAGCGTTTTTTTGTTCAAAAACGGTGCACTGTATTTCATACCAAATGGGAAACAATCTTTAGGGCAGGAGACATAGTTAGTTAACTAAGATAAGTCAGCGGCATATTCATTATTGTAGCTAATAGAAATTTAGAAAAAAGAAAAATACAACGGTTCAAAATATATTTAATACTACTATAGATGTCGCATGATTTTTAGTTAGTTGTTACAACATTGAGGCTAATGTAATAAATGACATAAAAATAGCGACCGCCATGTGCTAGATTTGAAATCTAATAAATGACGGTCGTTATAAACTTTATTTTTTTGTGATCCACTTCGATAACGCATATGTTAATTTTCTCCAAGGTTAATGGGAACGCGTCATGTTTTCATTATTCTGTGATTAAGTTTTTGATTTGTTCAAATTTAGGGTCGCTCTTATATTGTGCATATAACGAGCTCAAATTCTTGTTACCAACAGTTTCAGCAAGAGCATCTTGTTCTGCACCAGATACTC
>AEMJ01000075.1 GCA_000166735.2 Leuconostoc inhae KCTC 3774
TTGTGTCTATTGCTTCAGCTATAGGACTTATGTTCAGTTTTGGTATGTTTATCATTGCTTTGCTAAGCCTTATAATATTGATAATTAACAGCACAAAAAATAACCGCTTAACTTTGACGAATAACGGTTATTAATTAACAGTTATGATAGTCACTATTTGATATAGTAACGTTGTGGGCACCTATTACAAGTAGGTGCCTTTTCTTATGCCTTAATTATACCAGACCTAGAATAAATATCAATAAATTGATTTGAACGCTTAAAAAATGACATTAACTTTTCTGATCAAAAATACTTACTTAACCATTTGATTATAGTGAGCACCCCATATTTCCATCGCTTCAATAACAGGATAGAGGCTACTGCCTAATTTAGTAACCCGATACTCTGTTTTAACCGGAATGACTGGATAAACGTGTTTATCTAATATGCCATCTGCTTCCAATTCTGATAATTGCTTTGCAAGCATTCTTTTCGAAACATAAGGTAGCTTTGCTTGTAATTCTGAAAATCTCAAAACATCATTTTTAAAAATATGATAAAGTATAACACTTTTTCCATTTTGCCAGATATGAATTTCAGTGTGTTCTGAACGGGGCAGCCTAAGTCACAATCATAAATTTCTTTCATTTTCAGATCACCTTTAATTTTTACTGACTTTAT
>AEMJ01000074.1 GCA_000166735.2 Leuconostoc inhae KCTC 3774
CAAAAGTATCTTACTTCTATTTTACTTTAGATTGGTATAAAAACACAGACAAAATAATATAAATAATCGCTCTTCTTAATCAAACAGTCGACGTGATGAATGACTTGTACAAAATGATTTTATTAAGCAAGCCAATAAATTAAATGACGTCTTGCCGCAACTATTTGAAAAAATTGCTGATTATTCTGAACTATTGTTCACACCTAATTATACGGATGTGAATGGTGTCATTCACAAACTAGTTAATGATATTGATAAAGCTGATTTTGACGTCAACAAATCTGGTCAAGTTGAAATTATTGGCTGGTTATATCAGTATTACAATACTGAACCACATGAGCGCGTTGTCAATATCACTGGTGGCGCTGTTAAGAGAGCTGACATTCCTGCAGCCACTCAACTTTTTACAACTGATTGGGTTGTGAGATACATGGTTGATAACTCGTTAGGAAAGTATTGGATTGAACACGAAGCCAATAGCAAGATTGACAAAGATCTTAAATATCTGTTACCTGCTGAC
>AEMJ01000073.1 GCA_000166735.2 Leuconostoc inhae KCTC 3774
TATAGAATGTTTCTAATTAACTTGATTTTTAGTCTGAAATCTGGTATAACTAAATTAGAATAATTCTAAAAGAGGGAAATGATGGATAAACAAAGTTTAATGCAACGTAACAATTTAATTAGAGCAGCAGTTATGGGTGCAAACGATGGTATTTTATCAGTATCTGGTATTGTTTTAGGTGTAGCTGGGGCTACAAGTCATACTGGTACAATTTTACTAGCCGGGTTTGCGGGAATGCTAGCAGGTACTGTATCGATGGCAATGGGTGAGTATGTGTCAGTTAGTTCACAACATGATGCGCAAGAAAAGGTAAGACGTGTTCAAACCGAGGCGTTAGCAACAAATTATGACGACGAATTTTCTTATGTTGAAGACAAATATGTGTCTGATGGCATCTCGCCACATTTAGCGCAACAGGCTACTGAAGAGATGATGACCAAAGATGCTTTGACAACTACTGTACGTGAGCGTTACGGCTTTTCACTAGATCATGAATTAAGTGCAGGTGGGGCAGCGTTAGCGTCGCTAATCAGCTTTCCAATTGGCTCAATTTTACCAATGGTAGCTATTTCGTTAATGCCAAGGGATATGCGTGAAGTAGCTACTTTTATTGCAGTGATTGTTGCATTGGCCATCACAGGATATGCAGCAGCATCTCTAAATGGTGCTAATAAAAAGCGCGTGGCCCTAAGAAACGTTGTTGCCGGTATATTTACAATGATTGTTACCTATGCAATTGGATCGTTATTTAGATGAGAGGAGGGTGCTTATAGTACGTTAAAAATTATAAGCACAGTTAAAACATGGATATAAAGCTTAAAAAGGAACACGTCAAAAAAGAACAGGCGACAATGGATGAACGGTTAAATGCTATTCGTGCAGGTGTTTTGGGTTCAAATGATGGTATTTTAACGGTTGTTGGAGTTCTATTTTCGGTTGCAGCGGCAACAACAAACAATTTTGCTATTTTCATTGCAGGTTTAGCTGATTTAATGGCATGTGCCTTATCAATGGCTTCTGGTGAATATGCTTCGGTGAGTTCACAGTCTGACAGCGAAAAGGTTGTTGTTGAACAAGAACGTGAGTTATTAAAAACAGATTTTGCTGGACAACATCAATCAGTTGAGAACTTTTATGTTGATCGTGGAGTAACACGCGCAACAGCTAAATCAATTGCAGATGAATTACTGAGTAAAAAGCCATTGGAAACAATGTTGAGTACTAAGTACGATATTACTTTAGGTCATTATATGAATCCTTGGTCTGCAGCTTGGGCTTCACTATTTAGTGCAGCAATTGGTGGTGTATTTCCATTAGCAGCATTAATTTTGTCACCTACACGTTACCAATTTATTGCCACGATAGCAGCTACGGTAGTGGCTGTTGGTTTAACAGGTTTGTTGAGTGCTAAAATGTCTAACGGCTTGGTTAAGCGTGCAATGATTCGTAATGTGATTATTGGTTTGTTAACCATTGCAATACATTATGGCATTGGAAAACTATTTTAAGATAATTTTTTAATACGCGCATCACAAAAATTTGGCATAATAGAGTTATGTTAAATCAATTGAAAGAACTTTGGCAAAAAATAGATAAAAAGTTAAAACTCTCTACTTTGGGGACACTTTTTTTACGTGCACAAGTTGGTTATGTTGGGCCAACTTTTGCTTATTTTGCGTTGCTAACCGTCTTTCCTATGTTAATAGCAATAGCAATTATTATCTCAATCACGAATGTCAGTGAAACAAACATCATCTCATTGATACAAAGTGTGTTGCCACGAGATATTGAAAAAATTGTATTACCTATTTTACAATCAGTTTTATCCTCTAAGAGCACCTCTCTACTCTCTTTTTCTGTGCTACTTACTTTGTGGACAGTATCGAGAGTGATCGCAGTTTTTAGAGTATCATTTAATCGTATTGCTGATGTAGAAGATCGTATTAGTAATTTATTATCCCGATTTTGGTCATTTGTCTGGTTGTTGATTATTATTGCTGCTTTTGGTGTTTTAATGATTAGTAGTAATATATTAACAATCGTCTTGCAACAAATCCCGATTAATCAATGGACGTCTTTTTTACAGCATCAAACAAAATGGTTGATTTGGCTTGGTATGTGGTTGGCACTGATAATGATGAACTATTTATTACCAACAAAAGAAGGCCGTGCGCCGCTTAGATTTGTTGCTATCGGCAGTCTTATAGAAGTTGGTGCACTAAATATCTTGAATATTGGTTTTACTTGGTACGCTAATTTAGCGGTTAAACAGTATGGATTTTACCAATCAATGAGCGCTATTATTGTGCTACTGATTTGGTTAAATTTAATTGCCACTATCTTGGTGACAGGTTATGTTTTGATTCAATGGTTGACCGTATTAAAGCAAGAAAAAGTAATCAACATTTAGAAAGTCTTAGGGTATAAATAATGTTTAAAGATAGTGATTTTGAGATATTTAATGTTGCATCATTAACTGATAGAATGAAACTTATTAGGACTATCATTGATCCAAAATTCGAGCAGTCTGCTGAAGCAATTTTACCAATATTAAATACGAATGGGCAACAGTGGTATGCACATGTTGCCAAACATTTACGTCGGACAACAAACGCGCCGGACAACACATGGGTAGCTTTTGCACCAAATAAGCGTGGTTATAAAATGATGCCACATTTTGAACTTGGTATTTGGGCCGATCATGTTTATCTTTACCTCGCAGTAGAAGAGAACATGAAGCCAAAAGAAACAGCAGCGATTGTCGCTAAAATGACATCAGCCAGGGATATAATTGCAAAATTATCAAATGATTTTGTACTGAGTTCAGACCATATGGTTAATACTTCAAACGCATTGACTTTGTCAACGTATGATGATGCCGTTCAGCGTTTTGCTAACATAAAGCATAGTGAGGTGCTAGTTGGGATTAAGCTGTTACGTGGAGACAAACACTTTGAAGAAGACACAGACTTATTTCAAATAACAACTGTCCTGGCATTGCTATTACCACTATATGATAAACTAAAATAAAAGTTCGCTACATCATCATGTAGCGAACTTTTTAATGATAGATTAGTAGCATGGACAAAGCCATTAAAAGTACATAGCCCATATGTTGCCAATTACCAATTTTTGCTTTAACAAATTGTAAAATGAAAGCCATTAAGCTAAAAATAATAATAAATACTGTGCTAATACCGACGTTATGACTCAGTATTGTGACCCAAAATAATCCTAACGTTAAAATGCTTAATTTACGACCATCGGGATTTGGCATTAAAATTGGTGTGAAATAAAAGCCAAATCCAAACAACATTGGCAAGAGTTGCCATATAAAGCGTTGCGTTAAGAAATTATTTGTGACATAGAAAATACTAATAGGAATAGCAAAAGTTGCCAACACACTGAACAATAGTAATCCAAGCCAATTCTGTAGGCCAAACCAGGTTTGCTGTATGGCAATGAAAAAAGCAGTGAACAAGAGGAGTAAGGTAAATATTTCATGTCGTGTTTGAATCAGTGAACTAAATGTGAAGAGGATACTAAGTGCTAAGAATAAATAACTTAAGATACTACGGAAATTTTGGGTCATCATCAGTGTCATTGCAATCGCAATGGTGATAGTATAACCAAATAATGGGATAAGCTGCCAAGTTAGAGCAGCACCTGATAATGCTTTTGTATGTAATAAGGGTTGACGCCACCAAACGATATTTAAACTGATAACGATAACTAATAATGGGACCCAGCGGCGCCAGTCAAAAAAACCTGCTGGTGTAAAATTTTCGTAGTGACGTTTTTCTTGCGGGTTAGTCGTGATACGTCGCGGAATTGGCCGACCATCAGGTAGTAGATGTGATTGTTGTTGGTTAGTTTGACTGTTCATAATTAATATTGTACCTTAAATTTAAGTTATTGCGTACTGTTTTTATGAATATAAGATCTTTGATTATCACTTTTACAATGTTTGTTTTTATATAACATGCTGTTTGACTAATAAAAATTAAACAACAATTTGATTTGCATTTTGTCTATACGTCTGCTATTCTAAAGATACAATTTAAAACAGCTATCAAGAGTAGGCGAGTGATACAGCACAATAACCCTACACCAACCGGTCAAATATGGAAACATATTTCAGCACGGTGGTCCATCTGTACAGATAGTCGTCACGTTAGCGCGTACCGACTAATCGTTGGTGTGCGCTTTTTCATTTGCGACCAGTAGCTTTTTATTTGAATTTTTAAGGAGGTCATGTTTCACATGACAAAGTATTTTACATCAGAATCAGTTTCCGCAGGTCATCCTGACAAAATAGCCGACCAAATAGCCGACGCTATTTTAGATGCAGTGCTCGAACAAGATCCACATGCACGTTCAGCCGTCGAAGTGACTACGTCAACTGGTGATGTGTCGATTTTTGGTGAATTATCAACATCAGCATATGTTAACGTTAGACAAATTGCAACGGATACGATTCGCGAGATTGGTTATAATAAGGCTGAACTTGGTTTCACAGCAGATTCTGTTAATGTGTCAAATAAAATTGTTGAGCAATCAGGTGATATTTCACAGGCAGTTGATAATGCTGACGATGATCCTGAACAATTGGGTGCTGGCGATCAAGGCATGGTTTTGGTTATGCAACGAATGAAACTGATAGCTATATCCCATTAACATTGGCTTTGTCACATCGCTTGATGCGAAAAATTCGTGATGTGCGCGAAGCAGGGACCGTATCTTATTTACGTCCGGATGCTAAAGCTGAAGTGAGTGTTGAATTAGATGATAACGATAAGGTTATACGTATTGCCGCAGTTGTTTTGTCAACGCAACATGATGAAGATGTGACGCTTGATCAATTACGATCTGATATCCGCCAATTAGTTATCGATGAGGTGCTGCCACAAGATTTAGTTGATGAAAATACAATCTATTATATTAATCCTTCTGGCCGCTTTGTATTAGGTGGACCACAAGCTGATTCTGGCCTAACTGGCAGAAAAATAATTGTTGATACCTATGGTGGGGCTGCGCATCATGGTGGTGGCGCATTTTCGGGTAAGGATGCAACAAAGGTTGACCGTTCAGCTGCATATTTTGCACGATACGTCGCTAAAAATTTGGTTGCAGCTGGTGTGGCTGACAAATTAGAGTTACAAGTTGCATATGCTATTGGTGTTGCGCAACCAGTATCGCTAAATATCGATACTTTTGGCACGTCAACAGTCGCTGACACAAAGATTCGTGAAATTACAGCACAATTATTTGATTTTCGACCATTAGCAATTATCAATCATTTAAACTTACGTCGTCCAATATATAAGCAAACAGCTGCGTTTGGTCATTTTGGTCGAACAGATATTGATTTACCTTGGGAAGCATTAGACAAAGTTGATGAAATTAAGGCGCTATTGTAATTTTTAAAATAGCTTGTATGTTAAAATAAGATATGGTGAAAAAGCAAGCAACAATAGAACTTTTAATGTTTGGTATGGCGGTAGGTGAAAGTATGACGCAACTATCTAACAGCCAGCAGGATGAGTTATTACAAGATCCGATTCAATTTACTGAAGAGCTAAGTTGGGGATCACAAACAAGCCTTTCTTTAACAACAATTGCCAGTTTGTCACGTGGTTATCAATTAACTGATGTGATGAATCATTTTCAAAATTGGTATAAAAGGCGTCAGTTTGTACCTGAAAATACAGTACAACATGTTGACGCAATCACAAAAAAAGCAATGGATAACTATACTAAGAACAGGGATACGCTAGCCTCTGGTGTCCTTGAAGATATCGCCGATAGTGAAAATATATTGGTACGGATGTTACCAGTGGCACTTTATTTACATCATGAATATGGGGTATCATTTATTAATGATGAAACAGCCATGTTGACGTTACATCGCATTGCTGGATTGACACACAATGATGAAGGAGCACTGGTCAGTGTTGGCATGCTTAGTCTCATTATTAGTCAAATATTAGATGGACAAAGCCTGCGAGATGCTGTAGAAAATGGTTTGGCCTTCGGTTTTGAATATTATTCACGGCATAAGGTTTTTGAATCAGAACTAATTGCATTTGAAGAGCTGAATTTACCTGATTTTGCTAATATTCCAGTTAATCATATTAAGCTAGATGGCCGTAGCGCAAGTACTTTGGAAGCGATTATTTGGTCATTACTTAACAGTAATAGTTATGTACAAGCCATGCAAAATGCTTTTTTACATGGTCATGCCAATAGTATTATTCCAACAGCAGTGAGTGCTATTGCGGCCGTTTTTTATGACGATGATCTAGTTTTACAGGCTAGTCAACATTTGATTTCACGAAAATTAATTGTGAGTGTCACGCGTCAAGCAGAAAGATTAGGGCGTTTTAATTAACAAAAAGGTTTAGCTATCAGGAACTAACTGATAGCTAAACCTTTTTTAATTTTTATAACCAAAATGGATAAGTTTGATAATCGATGTTAAAAGAAAATGTACCATTGCCTAGTTCTTCGCCATCTATTTGACCGGGTTGAATATCACGAACGTGAATTTTGGCACCTCGAGCCAATGAAATTTTATGGACAGATTTGAATTGTAAATGACCACCATTTTTTTTGAGAGAGGCAAACATAACTAAAAATTGAATGAAGGACATTTTATCAGCAACTACCATATCAAGTTCGTTTTGATGGACATCTGCACCTGGTAAAATGGCGATGCCGCCACCAAAGTAGACTTGATTTGTCAAGGTTACAAGAAATGCGTGGGGCATTTGAATATAATCCTCACCATTCATCAGTGTCATTTGAAAATCATGCTGTTTGAAAAAAACGCATAAGACAGACAGCAAATAGCTGAGAGAACCACATCCTAATTTATTTAAACGTCTTTTTAAAGCCGTTTGATTTGTCTGTGCAACAACTGCAGCATCAAATCCGATGCCAATACTGTTGACAAAGTATTTCGTTATATGATGTGGCGCATCGCCATTAATTTTTCCGATGTTAAGCAATTGAGTCTGAGTCACACGTTTAAGGTGACTAAATGCCTGTTCAGCGGTCCCGAGATTAATGCCGCGAGCAAAGTCATTACCTGAACCTGTGGGTATATAGGCAATAGGTAGTTTAACAGCACGCTTAAATTGTAGTAGCCCATTTAACACCTCGTTTAATGTGCCATCACCACCGATAACGAGAACAACCGCGGTAGGATCATCAATTGTTTTAGCTAGTTTTTTGGCTAAATACATAGCATGTCCAGCATAATCGGTATCATGCCATGCGGCAATATTTGGTGTTTTTTTGATGTTGATGACAATATTTGAGTGAACGCCATTACCAGCGGAAGGGTTATTAATGACAAAATAATTAGGCATGATTTGCTATTTCTTTCAAAAAATAAATTAGTTTCATTGTATCAAAAAAAGCCCCTAAGGGCTATGAACAATATGATATTAACCTAAGAAGTGTCGGAGTTGTGCCATGCGATTGATTAAAGCTGTGGTAGCAACTGGGGCACCATCTTTGATTTGAACAACTTGTAGTGCAATTTCTGCGTGTTGTTGTTGTTCGCGGTTGTGAGGACCAATTTCAAGATTAAAAATGGCCTTGAGTGTCATAATATCTTGTTCAACCTCTGCCCAGGCAGGACTTTGAGTTTTCAAAATTTCTAAGGCATCTAAATTAATATAGCCTGCTAATTCACGGAAATCTTTTTTCATGCTAGGATAGTTCCGGACAAAAACTGATAAATGATCAGCGTTTAGATTTGCTAATGCACGACCAAAACCAATAAATTCAGGCGGGATACCAATGGAATAAAATGATCCTGTAAAGTTAATAGCACGGGGGAGCTCAATGCCATCAACTGATCGTGAATAACCAAGAACGCCAACGTGTTGGCGACGATCGCGACGCTTAGGAAAAGCTTTGAATATAGGTTGCATGTCGGGAATTAATTGATCTAGTGTATCTGCATAAAATCGAGCAGATTCTTCAGCCACTTCTGCTAGGATTTTTTGATCATTAGCAGAAATTTTTAATGGTTCAGCATTTGGCAGTTTTTCTTTTAACTCTGTGATGGCTTGTTGTACATCTGCCAATGGAAAATCATAACGGAAAGCGGACTGGACAGTCGCAGTGCGTACACCTGGGAATTCTGTGACATAGCGGTCAATACGATGTGGTGATAAACCACCACGGAAAATAGCTGAACCTGTTCCAGAAATGGGATAAACATCGATATTTTCTTCTTTTGCAAATTCATGTAATCTTGCAATGGCAAGTTTATTACCTGTGATTGAACTCATAAATCCAGCAGTTAATGCAGAGTCAGATCCTGCTAAGAAGACACGCAGATATTTTGGTCGAAAACCAAAGTGTTCTTCATGTAATTTGAGGTATTCTTTCAAAATTTCAGGCGCGTGTAATTGGGTATTAAAATCCTCAAACAGAGGAATCATTTCAATATAGGGTGTGTTTTTGTCAGTTTTTGTGAATTCAACTGACTTAAAGTTGGCTAATTTTTCAAACAATATCTGCATTTCAAGTAATTGATCTGCACGTTGTGCCATTGGTAATATGGCTTCAAACAAAGGGCGTTGATCAAATCCAAGATCATGAGCAAAAATCCTCTGAACTTAAAATAGCAGTCATTGCTTGCATTAAGCTATAGCCTTTTTCTTCCCAAATATTTGGGAAACGGAAAGTCAGAAATTTATCACGACCAATTTGATTCGTTTTGAAGTAGTCATATTCGGTACTAAATAGGCGATCGATGACAGCTGCATCGGCATGCTTACCTTCCCAGTCCCACATGTACTCATCAACGTTTAATTCACTAAAATTTTCAAAAGCTTCATTCATCTCGTTATATGCGCTGATAAATGGTTGTTGCGAGGCGTCCCAAAATGGTGCATTGGCATTATCAGGATGTTGCGTACCCATAATAGTAGGGAATTTTCGTTGTGTCATGACGGCTCCTTTGTTTTGTACTTATACTATTTTAGCATACTGATAGGCGTTTAAAAATGGCAATTTGAATTTTTATATAATAAAATACGTGAAAATCGAAAGAATGTTCGGAAATTATGATATTACTTGTCATATAATCAGCTGTTGGATTAGATAAAATATGAACAAAAAAGCCAAGCACTGAATGAAAAGTGCTTGACTACTTATTCAAATCATAATTAACATTGGTAAGACCATAGGTTTACGTGCAGTCTCTTTATATAAAAATCTAGAAAGATCATCAATAACCGCTTGACGAATATCTGCTTCGTTAACATTTGGATTACTCATCACACGACGCATTGTTCCAAAATAACACGGCGGCCTTCATTAATCAAATCACCAGATTCACGCATGTAAACGAATCCACGAGATAAAATATCTGGACCAGACAAAATTTCTTTTTCTTTTAAATCAATTGTTGCAGTTACGACAACTAAGCCGTCCTGAGACAATTTTTGACGATCATGTAATACAACTGAACCAATATCTCCGATACCCGATCCATCAATGTAGGTATCGTCACCGGGAAAATGACCAGCAACACGGGCATTTTCGCCATCTAAAGCCAAAACATCACCATTTTCTAAAATAAAAGTGTGATCTTTTGGCACATCAAGTTCTTGCGCTAATGATGCATGAACCTTAAGCATACGATACTCACCGTGGACCGGCATGAAGAATTTTGGTTTCATCAAGGCAATCATCAATTTTTCTTCTTCTTGACCACCGTGACCAGATGTGTGGATGTTATTGACTTTACCATAAATAACATTAGCGCCGCCTTCTTCTAACTTATTGATTACTTGATTGACGGAAGCTGTATTACCAGGGATAGGTGAGGAAGAAAAAATAACGTTATCTTTAGGCTTTAGACGAATTTGTTTATGAGTTCCTTCAGCAATTCGCGCTAAAGCTGCCATTGGTTCACCTTGAGAACCAGTGGATAAGATTAATAACTCATCATCTGGAATATGTTTGATTTCTGATTGCTCAACAAGCATATTATCTGGGATATTCAAATAACCTAGCGCGCGACCGTTAGTTACAGCTGATTCCATTGAACGACCAAAGACAGCAATTTTACGACCATGTGCAATGGCAGCATCAGTTGCCATACGAACACGATTCATATTAGAAGCGAATGTAGCAAAAATAATGCGGCCATGTTCAATTTTATCAAAAATACGATTGACTGATTTGGCGACCCAAGCTTCTGATTTTGTCCATTCAGGACGTTCAGCGTTAGTTGAATCACTCATCATGAGTAAGACACCATTTTCGCCAATACGAGCCATTGACCAGAGGTTAGGTGGCTGTTTTGTTGTGGGTGTCAGATCAAATTTAAAATCACCGGTCTCAACAATTGTACCAACAGGGGTATGGATAGCAACACCAAACACATCAGGTATTGAGTGCGTTGTTCGGAAAAATTCAACACTTAATTTATCAAACTCAAGTACTGAACCATCTGTAATTTCGTGCAGCTCAACACGATTTAACATTTGCTTTTCTTCAAGTTTATTCTTGATCAAAGCCATGGCTAAAGGACCAGCATAGACTGGAACATTAACTGATTGTAAAAAGTAGGAGATGGCACCGATATGGTCTTCGTGTCCGTGCGTAATAACCAATGCCTTGACGCGATCGATGTTGTCGACTAAATAAGTATAGTCAGGAATAACATAGTCAATGCCGAGTAAATCATCTTCCGGGAACTTAATACCCGCGTCGACGACAATGATTTCATTTTGATACTCAATACCGTATGTGTTCTTACCGATCTCGCCTAATCCACCTAGCGCATATACTGCGACTTCATTAGGTTTAATATCTACAGAATATGTCATAATTAGAATGTTGTAATTTCGAAGTCAGGGTTGGCTTTTTCGTAAGTTAATGCCTTATCTGTTAATTCTTCGATAGCTTCCACATTATAAGTTGTGTTTTCTTCAATAATTTCCCGTGCTTGTGGCAAACTGTCTGCCGTTAAGTAGAGTGAAACCGTTGTTTCACGCTTGGGATTGCGTTCTGGGTGTTCTTGGTAATAAACTTTGTAAATCATAATGCCTCCAAAATATAGTAGTTTAATTTAATTTTTCACGAACGAAAACCTATATAATAGTGTACCACATAGCTTATACAAACGGGGGAATTGTCAAAATTATTGCTTGATTATTGTGTATAATATTGTTAGATTTATAGAAAGGAATAATCAAATGACAGTTCAATCTATTGCCGTTTTCATGGGCGCACAATTTGGAAATGATCCAGAATATACTATAATAGCCGAGAAGCTTGGCCAATTAATTGCTGAAAAGAAATTAAAATTGGTTTATGGTGGCGGTAGGGATGGTTTAATGGGGGCAACTGCGCTCAGCACAATGGCCCACGGTGGCGAGGTTATTGGCATAACCCCAAACAATCTCGCCGAAGATGCCATTTCACCAGAGCAAGTGACGCGGTTAATTGAGGTTGATAGTATGTCAGAACGTAAAGACCTTATGATGCGCTATGCGGATGCTTTTGTTGTGCTTCCAGGTGGTTTTGGTACTTTAGAAGAATTGGCACAAGTACTGAGTTGGGCAAAGATAGGCTTACATGATAAGCCACTTGTCTTATTAAACATTAATGGTTTTTATGATAGTTTATGGGCTTGGCTAAAAGAAACTGTGACCAAAGGTTTTGTAGCTGAACACGAATTACAACATGTACAGCTCTTTGACAATATTGATGATACATTAATCTATATTAATCAATTTAACGTGCTAATCCATGAAACAAACGACTATTAATTGTGTATGAGTAGGAGAAAAAATGGTGAATTCTGATTTAATGGCTGAGTTTATTAGTGTCTATATGTCATCACTAAAAAATTTAGAGAAGTTAATTTCACAACCAACAAGTCAGTTTGGTATATCTTTTGAACAATGGTTAATTATGACTGCAGTGGTGAATAGTGATCAGGACAAGCTACTAACGATGACCAAAATTGCCGCCGAGCGTGGCGTGACAAAGGGCGCAATCGCGCGACAACTTAAACCGTTGTTTGAACAAGGCTACCTTGAGCAAGTGCGAGATGAGCAGGATCATAGACGTATTTTATTAAACGCAACACTTGAGGGGCAACGCGTGGAATCAATTATTACACGATGTGTGAACAGTCGTTTTAATGGTTGGCTGGATACATACGGCTTAGTTGAGGGACAGGCATTATTAAGTACATTACGTCGATTAGACGCATTGATTGTGCAACCAGAATTAAATAAAGAGAAACATTGATATATCAACATATTTGTGGTAGAATTCTATCTTGTGTGAAGACTGCAAATATAGCAGTTTTCTGTTATAATAAACTATATTATTAATAAAAGAGGATATTAATCATGGCTATTGGCATGAATGATTTAAAAAATGGTTTGACAATTGAGTATACAAACGGTTTATGGCGTGTTTTGGACTTCCAACACGTGAAGCCTGGTAAGGGTGGTGCTTTTGTTCGTTCAAAGTTGAAGAACTTACGTACTGGTGCTGTTAATGAAGTGACATTCCGTCCTGGAGATAAGTTTGAACAGGCAGACATTACAACACGTCCTATGTCTTATTTGTATGCTGAAAACGATGGTCGTGTTTTCATGGATGTTGAAACATATGAACAAGTCAATTTGCCAGATGATAAGATTGCATCAGCCTTAAAGTTTTTGCTTGAAGGTATGGAAGTCAAGGTTACGATGTATGGTAACGAAATTCTTGGTGCTGAATTGCCATCAACAGTACCCTTGAAAATTACTGAAACACAACCCGGTATTAAAGGTGCAACTGCAACCGGTTCAGGGAAGCCAGCAACTTTGGAAACAGGCGCAACTATAACAGTGCCTGATTTTATTAACGAAGGTGAAACAATCATCGTCAATACAGAAGACGGTGCATATAAAGGCCGTGCTTAATAAAAAAGCATGACATTAAAACGTCATGTATTTAATTTTACAGTATGAGTGTTTGAGTAATAGGGAACACGTCTCAAAAAGTTCCCCCTGTGGAACTTTTTATTTTAAAGAATATTTTCGAGGATTAAATAATGGCCAGAGAAATTAAGCGTAATAAGCAGACTGCAAAAAACATTATATTGGCAACTGAAAATTCAGTTGTTGGTGGAACGACACAAGTAACGCCAGAAGTCATCGAAGTGGTTGCCCAAATTGCGACGCAAGAGGTACCTGGTGTTTATTCAATGCGAGGCACATTGTCAGATCGCTTTACAAATGCATTTGGATCTAACGCACGTGGAAAAGGTGTAGAATTATCCCATACTGAGGAAGGCTTAGTCATTGACGCCTATGTCTTTTTGCAGTATGGGGTTGTTGTGCCCAAAGTTGCGCTTGAAATTCAACATGCAATTCAATCTCAGATTTCATCAATGACGGATTTGCAGGTCACTCAAATAAATGTTCACGTGACTGGTATTGTACCAGAAAAAATTTCTAGTAGCATTGATCCTGATAATTTATTTGGTGAATCTGGTACAACTGAGGTAGTTAAGTAATGTCTAATTTGACACGGCACGAATCACGTCAAGCAGCGTTTCAAGTTCTGTTTGCGTTAGAAAAAGATCCAAAAAGTAATAACATTGATAAACTATATGACATTGTGTTGGAAGGCAAAGATTATGATGATTACCTGCCACGACTAGTTAATGGTGTTTTGGGTACAAAATCAGAATTAGACGAGCAAATTACTGCCCATTTAGCGAATGGATGGGCAATTAATCGTATTAATAAAGCTGATCTTATTATTTTACGGTTGGCAATATATGAGCTATTAAATAATTTGGTTCCTTATAAGGTGGCCATTGATGAAGCTCTGATATTAACTAAAACTTTTTCGGATGAAGAAAGTCGTAAGTTTGTTAATGGCTTGTTGAAAAACTTTACACCAGCAGTTGCACCAAAAGTTGAGTAAGTCATTATAAGTCGCATGGCGGCTTTTTTTCTTAATGACATTCAAATATTAAATGATGATTTTATGATTGAAAAATAGCGAATGGTTCATTGATTACGCCCTAAATATCTAAAAAATAGGAGGAATAGCTCGGAGAACTGTTTGCAAGACGTTGTATAACGAATAGTAATGTTTGTTTTCTAAAAACGTTAACGCATAGCTTCTTTGTGCATTTTAAAATATGGCAATTTATGATTTAACAAAAACACCGGCAGATAGTTATGATACGCATACGCACTTAAATGATGATAAATTATTTCACGATGTGCCAGCTTATATTGGTCGTGCACATGAGTTTCGCGTGATGGAAATGAATATTGTTGGTTATGATGCTAAAGGCAATGAAAGAGCTTTAGAAATTGCACAAGCACATGATAATATCTATGCAGTTTTGGGCTTTCAACCAGAAGACACCGGCGATTTTGATGCTGTTGCTGCTGAAAAGTTAGAAAAGCAATTGCAACAAAGTAAAGTGGTTGGTGTCGGTGAAACCGGTTTGGATTATTATTGGGAGACAACAGCACACGATGTTCAAAAAAAAGCTTTTCAAACACATTTAGCATTGGCTAAAAAGTATGATTTACCAATTATTATTCATAACCGTGATGCATTTGAAGATGTTTACGCCATGTTGAAAGATAGCGGGGTCACAAAAGGCGTAATGCATAGTTTTTCTGGTACACCAGAACAGGCAATGGCGTTTGTTAATTTGGGGATGCATATCTCATTTAGTGGTGTCGTGACATTTAAAAAAGCTGAAGATGTCCGTGAAGCAGCCAAATCTGTACCCTTAAACCGTCTATTAGTTGAAACTGATGCGCCATATTTAGCACCAACGCCATTTAGAGGAAAAGATAATGAACCGGCACTTGTAAAATACATTGTTGATTCGTTGGCAGAAACGCTTAATATGACACCAAAAGAAATATCAGATATCACACGTCAAAACGCGCATCGTCTTTTCTTAAATCATGATTGAACGACCACATATTAATGAAATGATTGTTGTCGAAGGTAAATCTGACACACAAAATTTAGCCCGTGCAGTAGTTGCTGATACAATTGAAACTGGTGGTAGTGCTGTTAATGGCGATGCTATCAAGCGTGCGCAATATGCAGCAAAAACACGTGGTGTCATTATTCTAACGGATCCTGACTTTAATGGGCAACGTATTCGTCAAATTATGACCACAGCCGTCCCTTTAGCGAAGCAGGCATATATTACGCAAAGTGAGGGTCGCGCGCAGAAAGATAATTGGCATAAGTCTCTGGGCGTCGAACATGCTGAACCAAATATACTACGGCAAGCATTAGCATTTGTTATGACGCCTAAAATTGATATAGTAACTGATGTAGATCAGCAATTTTTGATACAAAGTGGGCTATTAAATGGTCAAGATGCTCGAAAGCGTCGCGAAATAGTTGGTGAGTCATTACATATTGGTTATACAAATGGTAAACAATTGTTAAAACGTGTGCAGCAATTTGGAATTACGCAGGCACAAATTTTGACAGTATTGAAAGGTAAGTGACTAAATGGCAGAGATAATAGATATTGCAAATCCAACACGAACACAAGCAATTTTAAATGCATATGGTTTGCATGCTAAGAAAAAATTCGGACAAAATTTTTTAACTGACTTAGATGTGTTGCATGGGATTGTTGATACTGCAGATATAACGAATGAAGATTATGTTATTGAAATTGGACCAGGAATTGGATCTTTAACCGAACAAATAGCACGCGCAGCAAAAAAGTCCTAGCTTTTGAAATTGATACACAAATGGTCAAAGTTTTAGGGGAAACCTTAAAAGACTATGATAATGTTAAGGTCATTTCAGGTGATATTTTAGAGATGAACTTGCCTCAAATTATTACCGAAGAATTTGGTGAAACGGCTCATGTTAAAGTGGTTGCAAACTTACCTTATTACATAACGACACCAATTTTGATGCAGTTATTGCGTACTAACATTACATGGGATAATATTGTGGTCATGATGCAGCGTGAAGTAGCTGATCGATTAAATGCTGAAGTGGGAACAAAAGCTTATGGGGTACTAACTTTAACGGTTCAGTATTTTGCAAATGCTCAGTTAGCGATAGAAGTGCCGGCAACAGCGTTTAATCCAGCGCCTAAAGTTGAATCAGCAGTAGTCAAATTGACACCGTTAGTACCGCAAGTTATTGTTGACCAACCTGAGAGATTATTTGGTGTGATTAAAGGTAGTTTTTCACATCGGCGTAAAAGCCTTTGGAATAACATGTTGCAAACTTATGGCAAAGACACATATATTAAGGAAAAAATAACAGCAGCCTTAAAACAAGCGACTATTGATCCATCCATACGTGCAGAACGTTTAGATTTAACACAATTAACAACATTATATCTAGCTTTACGTGAACAAGAGTTAACGCAATAACTGTATATTTTTTCATTATTTAGTTTGATTATACAGTCGAGTTTGCAATTAAAGCTTATTTGTGTTATACTTAAATAAGTTTTTCACGAAAGGTGGTATAAAAATGCCAAGTAGTTTGCAAGACATTAAGATTAAACTCGACGCCCACGTTGGCGAAGCCGTTACAGTAGTTGCACAAGCCGGACGTAAAAAGATTACAGAACGAACCGGTGTGCTACGTTCAACGTTTCCTTCTCTGTTTGTTGTCGAACTAGATGAAGAAGCTAAGTTTGAGCGCGCGTCATACAGTTATACTGACATTTTAACGAATAATATTGATATTACTTTTGCTGAATAAATAAAATGCCCTATTGGGCTTTTTTTGTAGTTGTGAGATAATTTAGGTTATGAAAAAACAAGTGTTTTATGCTATCTTAACGATTTCTCTGATACCAATTGGTATTTTTTTAATTGGCATGAAAATGACGGTTGCAACCCACCCAACACACCATGTACCTGTTCAAATTGTGACTGACAATGTGGCTTATCAACAAATAGCACAGGCGGTTGCTAATACAAGCGGACATGTGTCATTGTTGTCAGGTAATTTAGCACAAAATAATGAAAAATCAATTTTCAAACAAGCAGAAATTCTCGTTACTGATAGCCATCAAAATCAATTATTAACGCAAAGACGTAATTTAAAGTTACATTCTAAATTATTAGTAGCAAGCGATGTGGTCAAAAATCAAGCTTATGCCAATTATTGGTTAAGTCCAGAGATCACTTTGAAAACAATTGCACGATTGTCTGATTTGCTGAGTGATTTAGATCCTAGAAATCGCAATAATTATATCAATAATAGTCAAAAATTAAATGAGCAAACACAAGCATTGTCTCAAGGCATTGAATCTTTAAAACAAGAAAAAAACGTGCATTATATTGCGACAAATAATGCACAACAAGTGTTCATGACACAACTAAACTATACTTCAGATGTCTCAAATATCGAAATTACCTCAGATAAAGATTTTGACAAATTGACCAAACGAATACGTGACA
>AEMJ01000072.1 GCA_000166735.2 Leuconostoc inhae KCTC 3774
TTACTCTCCATATAAATTGTTTAAATACCACAAATTAGTTATGACGGAGATGTTAAATCGCGGATACAAACCGAATGAAATTGGCTAAATCCTTTGTATCGTGGAAATAATATGATTCCTTATAAGTCCCTGCCTATTGAAGCATCAACTTATCCTATTTATCCTGAACACGACCATAATTATTTAATTGAATGTATTCAAAATTTGAGAAAAAAGGTATTGAAATAAATAAAACATCATTCGTTGTGGGGTTACACACGAACAATGGCACAAGACTTAGAAGAGATATTTTCTAAGTATAAGTTTAATTTTGGATAAAAGAGTTATAAATAGAGTGAGAATAATTAGTAGTAGACAAGTTGTCTTTGGAAAATAATCGATATCTACATAAAAAGTATTTATCTAAATCAACTTTAATACTATTAACAATGAAAAGGAATATTTATAATTATCTGGTTATGTACTAGTTACGAGACTAGGTTGTCACTACATTTGAATTTGAAAAAGGTCTATAATTACATAATGACCCCTCGAAAAGACTGTTAAAACAGCCCCCATTATCTGACTAGTAGATAATGGGGGCTTGTTTTTTTGTTTAATGTTATAATAGATCTTAAAATGCTGGACTGAATTGAATGGTCAAACGTTGGTTTGTTGCTTGGGCGATTTCAGATAGTATTTTTGTTGAAGCATTCATCGAACCATTTTCAATGCGTGCAATCGTTGATTGTGGTTTACCAATCAAATTGGCAAATTC
>AEMJ01000071.1 GCA_000166735.2 Leuconostoc inhae KCTC 3774
TACGAGGACACAAATACCTATAATTTTGGTGTTGACTTTACTGATGTTGATTACGCAAAGATTGCTGAAGCACAAGGAGCTGTTGGCTTGACAGTCCGACGTATTGAAGACATTGATCGTGTTATGAAGGAAGCCGTTGATTACTATAAGCAGGGCCGTGTTGTCGTTGTTGACGCAAAGATTACAAAGGACCGCCCAATTCCTGTTGAGACATTGAAACTGGATACAAGCTTGTACAGTGAAGAGGTTGTTACTGCCTATAAGACACGCTACGAGGCACAAGAATTAGTGCCATTCCGTGAATATCTTGAAGCTGAGGGCTTAACTTCAAAGTATATTAAAGATACGACTGATAATAAATATAGTTTTTAAACATTTACCAATAACTTAGATAGTATAAACTCTATCTAAGTTATTGAACTGAACCCCTTGAATTGGAGAAAATCTAATTCAGGGGGTTTTACTCATTATGGCCAAATATACCATCCATATCAAAATTAAAGCTGTTCAACTATATTATATTAACAGGTCACCTTTTTCAATATGTGTTTAGCACACTAATAAAATTGATTGATGCAAAAATTAGTGCTGGTAAGCCATACGACACTTGAAATAATAATAAATATTAATTTTACGAAATAAAAATGCTAATTTAGACGGAATAGGTCTATACTTAAGTTATTTTTAGGAGGCTGAACATGTATAAAATACGCAGATTTTTAAATAACGATGCTGATGAGGTTGCAGAATTGATTTCTAGGACGATGCGGACAACCAACATTCAAGATTATTCGCTTGAATTTATTGAGAATGACTTAAATTCACTACAAGCCACAAATTTAATTGAACGGGCCAAAGAATTTCATTGTTATGTTCTTGAAAATTCTGAAGACGCTCATATTATTGGTGTTGGCTCAATTGGTCCATTTTGGGGCAGTAAAATAGAAAGTAGTCTTTTTAATATTTTTATTGATCCTGATTTTCAAGGGTATGGCTTAGGAAGAAAAATAATTAACAT
>AEMJ01000070.1 GCA_000166735.2 Leuconostoc inhae KCTC 3774
TACTGACTTTATCATAGCATGTATCAGGTAGAAAAATCAGGTGAATTAAAAGGCACCTAGTCTATATTCAGGCACTTAGTGCCATTAAATTCACGTCTTAACAATTTTTTTAAAAGGGCTATCATTAGTCTTGTCAGGAGGCAAGAAAATGATAAAACAAGTAAAGGCGGTTGGTTTTTATCGCCACTTACCAATTACCGATAACAATAGTTTTGAAGACGTGTCAATTGATACACCAAATGCTAGTGGGCATGACATTCTCGTTAAAGTTGAGGGTGTCTCAGTTAATCCTGTTGACACATTTGTGCGTAAAGGTGGCCGAAAAAATAAGTTAATCAAACCAAAAATTATTGGTTGGGATGCTGTCGGGACAGTTATTGCAAAAGGTGATAACGTATCACTTTTTAATATCGGTGATCGCGTGTGGTACGCAGGGGATTTCACAAAGTCAGGTAGTAACGCACAACAGCAATTGGTAGACGAAAGAATTGCCAGTTTAGCCCCTCATAATTTAGACGACTCACAGGCAGCAGCGATACCGCTAGTAGGGTTAACTGCCTACGAATCTTTATTTGAAAAGCTTAATATGAGTTGGTCTGGGAACAATACTAAAAAAACCATTTTAATTATCAATGGTTCTGGTGGTGTGGGTTCTATAGCCATTCAGCTTGCAAAATTAGCTGGTTTAACTGTCATAGCCACTGCTTCAAAACCAGAATCAGTGGCATGGGTTAAAAAGTTAGGTGCAAGTGATGTTGTTGATCATCATGAAGACTTAATCACGCAAGTTCACAAAACTGGTCATCAATATGTTGACTATATTTTAAATTGAACAATTTAGATGCACACTGGCATGAGATTGCTGAATTAAT
>AEMJ01000069.1 GCA_000166735.2 Leuconostoc inhae KCTC 3774
TTGACGGAAAAGCAATCACAATTCATGATGATTTCAGCAGTTGTGTCTGGGATCGTCAGTGTAATTGTTGGCGCATTGTTTAATAAATTATTTATTTGGTTGTCACAGCTTGGACAAGAAGGCAAGCAATCCGTATCATTTTTAACATCATGGTATGCAACAGCTACGAGTGAGCTACCATTTGCTATCATCAATGTATTCTTAGTAACTGTACTGAGCTTATACAAATCAGAAAACACAATTGCTACAACGATTAGCGGTATTGTTAGTGCAGTGATTTACACATTGATTTTACGTCAAGAAAAGATTATTACAAAACGTACACAAATCATTTACGTGGTGATTATGGTTGTATTGACCGTTTTAATGGCCGTTGTATCTGGCGCATTGCTTAAAGCATAACCAACTGAATTCACAAGTATTGAGGGGAGTAGTATGAAACGACGAACTAAAGTAACTTTAATTGTCACGAGTAGTGTTGTCGCTATTGCATTATTAGCAGTGACTGGTGTGACAACGTATCAAAAAATGACACATAAGTCGGAAGCAACTGTAAAAGCAGGATATCAAACTTACACAGTGGCCACATCACCTGACTTATCAATGTCAGGTAAAGTCATTGCCAGCAAGACACAAACACTGAATATACCCACTGGTAAGTTACAACAGATTAATGTTAATAATGGTCAAACTGTTAAAATGGGGACATTTACTGACGGTAACAAATACAGATATGCAAGAAGCAATCGATAATCAAACGATATGATTCTAA
>AEMJ01000068.1 GCA_000166735.2 Leuconostoc inhae KCTC 3774
TATGACTCTAAATCAGGGCTTTAAAGGAAAAATTAATGGTTTGTTTGGTTTACCAAGCGTTGACCTGATCATGCAAACACCAAATGATACACTGCGTCATGAATCATTACAAAAAATCAATACGATAACACCAATTAAATCGAGTGGTTATAACCAAGAGACGAAAATTCTTCTAAGTAAAGACGTGATACCAGTACATCGATATAGTCAAATACCGCATGAAATAAAGGTATTATCAGGACATCAACCGAAACAGTCAAAAGACCTCTTGCTATCAAGTAATCTCATGAAAACGTTGCATCTGAGTGTCGGCCAAACGGTTCGCGTCAAAACAGTAACAAATGACAGTTGTTGGTACGTATCAAACAATTAACAATTTGGGAAAAGAAGCCTATAGTCTTATTGATACAAAGTTACCCATGACAACGATCTATATTAATTTAAAAAAGACAACTAACAAGAATAACTTGTTAACGCGCCTTTCACACGAGAATGTACAATTAATCGATACAAGTGCCAGCTCCAAAAATTTAACTATGAGTATTCAACGTGCGGTTAAGGCGTTAGCTAATATCATTTTACTGTTAACACTTATTATTTCTGGTTTGTTTGTTTATCTTGTCAGTTATCTGACGATTGAAACAGAAAGAGGCAAATAGCGTTGAAAATGTTAGGTTTACCAATCAAGCATTAAGAATTCAGTATTACTCCGAGCAGGATTGCATTG
>AEMJ01000067.1 GCA_000166735.2 Leuconostoc inhae KCTC 3774
ATATTGTCTACATAGCTTTTATAAGTAACAACGCTCAATATTTGTTAAACATATTATTTATTTTTGTCTCCACCAAAACGCCTAATGCTCCTATGGTAGCAATTAATATACTAAAATAAGATAATTGCCATAAACTATAAGACAATCCTAAAAACAAAATTACAAGTTCTAGTGTGAGTGACTTATTTTCCTTATTACCAAATATTCTCAATGCACTAGCAATAAAACCGAAAATGGTTAGAATTGCAACTACTATAATTAATAAGTTTCTAATCAATACAGCGTACCCAAAGATTGACTAACGTTTTGTTGCCAAGTATTTCGCCCACCACTAAAAGCTTCCAACGGTTTCTCATTGAGCGACACGAATTCCGAAAATATACTCTTTTTCATACTGTTACCTGTTCTTAGTTTTAATTTAGTAAAATAACTATTAACAAAATATTAGTTAGTGACTTTCTAGTCACACTCACTGCTATCAGATATGTTACTCTGACTTCCTGTTATTAATCCACAGACTAACTGCTGCAAGGGTCGTAAGCAATACGTTAACGTAAGATAGCTGATTCAACGTTAATCCTAATCCCAAAAAAACTAGAAGATAAGATATATCTGCTGATTTAAACTTTTTTGATTCGACTTTAATCCATGTAGGATAACGTCTATAAACGATGCCATAGTCAGAACACCTATGCATGCCTGAATTACTAATATCATCATATTAAATTA
>AEMJ01000066.1 GCA_000166735.2 Leuconostoc inhae KCTC 3774
ATTGGATTAGTTGATATGATGGGTGCAGGAGATAATTTAATTTCTCGCAACTTTGGGCATCATTCATTAGAAACATATCTTGCACTGGCAATGATCTATTGGATTATATTTATCGTCGTTGAACAAAGTACAAAATACTTAGAGAAGCACCTAAGTCAGAGTCAAGTGATTGCATCAAAGCGAGTGGAGGTTACAGCATGAATATACCATTTTTAATTCATACTTTTGGTTAGCAATCAAAGCTATCCCCATGACGCTCTTAATTACTGGTGTATCGGTATTGATTGGCTTACCATTTGGATTTTTACTCGCGTGGATTAAAATCAAGAAAATTAAGATATTATATCCATTAACGATTATCTACACATCACTCATGCGTGCCACGCCGATGGTGTTGTTGATTTTAGTATTCTATAGTACATTACCTAGTTTACTGAATGTTATTTTAAATCGGCAATTACATTTGGGAATTAAAATATTTGATGTTAATCCAGCCATTTATGCCATTGTTGTATTTGCGTTAATTGCTGTGGCTAATTTGTCAGAGGTATTTCGGTCTGCTATTTTAACAGTTGATCCGGGACAACAAGAAGCAGCTATGATGGTCGGCCTATCACCATTACAAACCTACTACCGCATTATTGTGCCACAGGCACTTGTGTCAGCTATTCCTAACATTGGTAATTTGACTTTAAACATTTTAAAAGGGACATCACTTGCTTTCATGATGACTGTTCAGGAAGTTACTGCAGTGGCGAAAACAGCTGCAGCGTATACGTATGATTACACTGAAGCCTATATTGACATCTTTATTGTTTACTTCATTTTAGGAGCCATACTCCAATTAGGATTT
>AEMJ01000065.1 GCA_000166735.2 Leuconostoc inhae KCTC 3774
GATGCGTGATGCACATGATAATGCTTTGATTGTTGCTTCAATGGAAAATTTTGATCCTGTTGGTATACACACCGGTGATTCAATTGTGACGGCACCGGTACAAACATTGTCAGATCGTGAAGTTCAAATGATGCGTGATGCTGCGTTAAAAATTATTCGAGCGTTAAAAATTGAAGGTGGTGTCAATATTCAAATGGCACTTGATCCAGATTCATATAAGTATTATATTATTGAAGTCAATCCTCGTGTATCGCGTTCGTCTGCGTTAGCATCAAAAGCAACAGGATATCCTATTGACTAAAATGGCAGCCAAAAT
>AEMJ01000064.1 GCA_000166735.2 Leuconostoc inhae KCTC 3774
AACATGTTATTCATGACACCAGGGTTTGCTTGCCCCTTTGACATTTTCATTAATTGACCAATCAGATAACCAGTTGCACGATCTTTGCCACCCTTAAAGTCCTCAATTGATTGTGGATTATTATCCAAAACCTCAGTAATCCAACCCAATAAGATTGCGGGATCACTAATTTGTACCAAACCATTCTTCTTAGCAAATGATTCTGGTTCTTCACCTGCCATAATTGCTTCAAAAACCTGCTTGGCTTGTTTTGTTGAAATTGTACCAGCTTCAATCAACTTAATCATACCAGCCAAGTGCACTGGTGTTAATTGCGTATCCTGTAATTCAATTTGATGCTTATTCATAAAGGCATTAACATCACCAATTAAATAGTTTGCTGCACGTTTTGCATCAGCGCCTGCAGTAACCGTTGCATCATAAAAATCAGACATCGCAAGCGTTTGTGTCAATACTTCCGCATCATATGCTTCAATACCTAAATCTGACACATAATCACGTTGACGATCCCCAGCTGATTTTGGTAATTCATCAGCGACTTTTTGAATCCACGCGTCATCAATCGTGATTGGT
>AEMJ01000063.1 GCA_000166735.2 Leuconostoc inhae KCTC 3774
GTTTGTTGTATCCATAGAAATGTGGTTAATAGCGCCTGGCTTATCAGCAACTTCATCTTGTTGCCATGTTTCAATCACTAGATTGTCACGTTGCATAAAGATGACATTACCTACCGGAAAATCACCAGTCTTTTTAAAACCTAATTTTGTCCAAAAAACTCTCAGCAATTTCTAAGTTTTTTGTTGGGATACCAATATGTTGTACGCCTGAATAATAATCTGAAAATGACATGTGACACTCCTCCTATAATTTAAGTTCATGGCGGCTAAGTAATGTTAGTCTCCGCTCTGTAATCAAATACCTTGATGCTTTAGCCTAGGAAATACAAATTTGTCTCCCCAACCTGTTATACCACCCTGAAATAGGAAGGCAAATATTGTTCCTAACCCATAATTTGAAAAATCAGGTAGCATAAAAATAGCAATAATACCAATGATTGTTGGCGGAATATAAGATGCCCACATAGCTTTTGCTGCAGAGCCCTTGAAATATTTAAATCGTAGAATCTGCATCAAATCATCTGCTGGATGCAATATCAAATTGACACGTTGATAAATTGATATTGCCAATGCAATCATAATGACACCAATAAAATTCAAAGCAGTGTAACCTATCGTCATAGAAATACCATGTGCATCTGGTAGTACTTCTGAAAACATATTAGCAAAAAAACTAATCAATAGTGAAAAAGGTACCATGAAAGCAACATTTCCAACAAATTTGCGCCAATTAAAGTGGCCCTGTAAAAAACATTTAAAATAGCTGTCAATACACCTACAACAAAGAATATCCAACCCAAACTGGCACTATTCCCACCAAAGGCTGCTTTATTGAACCCTGCCTGTGCAGCAGTCCAATACGCTGACCCTAAGAAAGTTGGATGAATTTTTTGACTGGTAACAACCGTTAGAACATTACCAGCCGCGTTGATTATCAAAGAGAAGACAAAATATGATAAGGAAGCGCCAATCGTAAGCGTACGACCTGAATTACTGGTCGCTTTAATTGTTACGTTTTTAGCGGTCATATTTTTATGCCTCTTCTCCGCCAACCTTCACAACAGCTTTTGAAACAACGCCAAGCTTACCATTCACGAAGTCATCAACAGTCTTGTAATCTAATTCATGAGACATAAGAGATTCTACATCCAATTTTCCAGATGATAGCAAAGCTAATGAATCTTCAAACGCATTTGGATTGATAAATGATCCTTGAATTGTCAATTGCTTTTGGAAAATTTCATAAGTATTCATTTCAAATTTAGCATCAGGTCCACCAACACCAAACATCAAAACTTGTCCACCACGAGCGGCTGCTTCAATAGCGGCTTCCTGTGTTTGTGGCATACCAACAGCTTCAATGACAACATCATATTCTGCGTCAGGAATCTTGTCACCCTTCATTGTGTTATATATGTTTTTTAGCCCCGAACTTTTCTTTGTTCATCGCAAGCTTTTCATCAACAATACCAGCCAAATCAACTTGGTGAATACCGTATGCTTGCAAAAGTTGAACAAATAATTCGCCCATGAAACCGTCACCAATAACCAAAGCTTTTTGGTAAGGTGTTACTTTGAGCAATTGAATACCGTGAACAGCACATGAGATAGGTTCAACAACAGCTGCTGACTTTAATGATACATTATCAGGAATTGGATAAACAACTGAGGCTGGTGCTGTAAAGTATTCTTCAAAACCACCATCACGTGTCACACCAACAGCTGATAAGTTTTCACACAATTCTGGACGTCCTGTACGGCAGAATTTGCATTGTCCACAATAAATGTTAGGGTCTACTGTGACGCGATCACCAACTTTAACATTTGTAACTGCTGATCCGATTTCAGCAACAACACCTGAATTTTCGTGTCCCAAAACAATAGGGGGTACAGCAGGTGCTGAACCAGGCAAACCAGCATACAAAGCATGATCTGTGCCACAGATACCTGCAAACGCTGTATGGATTTTAACCTCGTTTGGTTTTACTTCTGGTTGTTGTAGATCTTGTAACTCTAATGATTTGATGCCTGTTAGTACCAATGCTTCCATGATAATTCTCCTTTTTCTATTTGTGATTACTGTAACTTACATGGACAATAATAAACCTTACATTTTTATTTGTCAAGCGTTAACCGATTTAAAATATACTAAAAAATACGTTGAAAAACAGTGTATAATAGGCTATATAAACTCAAAAATGAAAATGAAGAGAATACTCTCTTTGCCCTTGGAGGCCTATAAAATGGTTGCAAAATTAAATGACGTCGCTGAACTAGCTGGCGTTTCTGTTACAACAGTATCTCGTGTTATTAATAATTATGGTTCTCTTAGCAAAAAAACAATTGATAAAGTTCATGCTGCAATGCGCGAATTGCGCTATCAACCGAATGCGATGGCACGTTCACTTCAAGGAAAGTCATCACAATTTATCGGATTAATTTTTCCAAATATTCAAAACCCCTTTTTTACAGCTTTAACTAATGAAATCGAGCAACTGCTGTTTGAAAAAGGCTACAAAGTTATTATTGCCACTAGTGCTAATAATATTGAAAAAGAGCAACAATATCTCCAAATGTTAGCTGCAAACCAAGTTGAAGGCATTATCACATCCTCACATAATCTAGACATTGCAACCTATAAGGATACTTTCTTACCAATTGTGTCATATGATCGTTATTTATCAGACAATATTCCAATCGTATCTGAAGATAATTACCGTGGTGGCTATCTACTTGGTGAGTACCTTGTATCAAAAGGTGCTAAAAAATTACTCATGTTGTCTGATGACGATCACTCTAACTCACCAACAACCAAACGCTATCAAGGCTTTTCAGATGCCGTAAGTGAACATAGTCATTTAACAACTCAAAATCGTAGTTCCAACATTATTTCAACAAAAGATGATATTGAAATGATTGTCAATTATGTCGTTGCTGAAGATATTGATGGTATATTCGCCTATAATGATATTATGGCTATTCAATTGCAAAATGCGCTAAGAGATGCAAACATTCGTGTGCCAGAAGATGTTATTGTCGTTGGTTACGATGGTTCGCCAATTGTGCAATTACTCCACCCAGACTTACCTACAATTATTCAACCAATCCAACAAGCAGCTCAACGTCTAATTGATACCTTATTTCATGAAATTGATAACCAAGTATCTACCGAGTTTAGTATGTTACCAGTGACATTATATGTACCAAAATAAAAGCATTTCCTAAGATAAAGCGGCAGGTTGAGATCATATTAATCTCAGCCTGCCGCTTTTTTATCTTTTTAATTCACTTGATAACGTGGTGCTTGACCATTTAGTACACGCACAACTTCTTCTGCTGCAGTTAATCCAACTGTATCAAAAGCCTCACGTGACTTTGCTGCAACATGTGGTGTAACAAAAACATTAGGCAAGGACAGTAGTTCATTATCCTCACTAATTGGTTCAACAGCTACAACATCTAAACCAGCACCAGCAATTTCTCCAGACTTCAGCGCATTAATCAGCGCTAGTTCATCAATAACTGTTCCTCTACCAATATTGACTAATACCGCATTTGATTTCATTTTCTTGAAAACGGCCATATCAATCATATTGTTGGTTTCAGATGTTGCGGGTAGTGCCAATACTACAAAATCAGACTGCGTATAAATTTCTTCAAGTGACGCCATACGGCCATTTTTAACCACTTTATTATGCCGAGCATATGCCAATACTTTAACGTTAAAACCTGTCAACAATTGATCAATTTTTTGACCTATTGCACCAAATCCAATTATTCCAACAGTTTTATTCGTGACTTCTTGGCCTATCTGTATGTTGTTAACATCTTCAGTAATACTCAGGCGTTGTTGATAAAATGAACGTCCAGCCATTAGCATATGCATAATAGCAGTTTCAGCTACAGCCGTTGCGTTTGCTCCCGGCGTGTTTGTCACAATAATATTATGTGCATTGGCATCATCTAAGTTTACATTATCATAGCCAACACCATAACGTGCAATCACCTTCAAATTTGGCATTTGAGACATTATTTTTTCTGACACAGGATGCATCATCAAGATCATACCATCAGCATCTGAGTGTGCAATCAAGTCATTATCATCGTTTTGTTTATTTGAAATAACTTCAATACCATTTGCTTTTAGGTAAGTAATAGCTGTCTCTGCAATTTCATCAAATACTAATACTTTTTTCATTGCTATCTCCCTTAATATTCTAAATAATTTCTCACATGTTGCCAACTATTTTAAAGCATTGAAAGATCCCGGCATTAATGCCGCAATAGTGGTCTTAATTTCTTTACCCGCATCATTAATTAACCAAATTGGCATATCAGGTTCAAAAAATTCTACCATTACTTGCCGGCAAGCGCCACAAGGTGCAATTGGTTCATCAGTACGCCCAGCAATAACCAATCCTTTAAATCGTTTGTATCCTGCAGCAATCGCACTAAAAATAGCCGTTCTTTCTGCACAATTTGTTAAGCCAAACGATACATTTTCAATATTAACACCTTTAAATATTGTATCATTGTCTGTTAATAACGCTGCACCCACCGGAAAATGTGAATAAGGTGTATACGTTTGATTAAGTGCCTCAAGTGCCACTTTAACTAACTGTTGTGGCGCCGTTGTCATTTTTATTTCTACTTGCTCATTATTCATGATCACGCCATCCTATTCATCAGATCTTTTGACTCAGTAGTATACACTATTTATTACTTATTATAAAACAATAATAACCGTATTACTTACTTGATTAATAATGATTCCAATTGATTCAATCGTGTCTCAAACACATCGAATGCCTGCTTTAAATAATCTGCTTGACTCATATCCACGCCAGCTTTCAAAATCACATTCAACGGATAGTCCGATGAACCAGCTTTTAAGTATGCCTTATAATCTTCTGCGCCATCATTTTTAATGATACGTTCTGCTAATGTGGTTGCTGCCGCTTCACCTGTTGCGTATTGGTAAACATAGTAATTATAATAAAAATGTGGTATTCGTGTCCATTCATATGCAATTTCTTCATCTGGAAACAAATCTGGTCCATAATATTTTTGGTTAAGTTCACTATAATATGTGCTCATTTGGTCAGCAGTCAAAGCGACACCCGCTGCACTTTGCTCATGAATCCAATTTTCAAATTCCGCAAACTGCGTCTGACGAAAGACAGTCCCTTTAAAACCATCAAGATATTGATTCAAAACATACGCTTGGAATTTAGGATCACTATTTGTTTTTAGTAAATAATTTGTTAGTAAACTTTCATTAGTTGTCGAAGCAATTTCTGCTAAGAAAATTGGATAGTCACCATAATGATAGTCCTGATTATGTCGTGTTAAATAAGAATGAACAGAATGACCCATTTCATGAGCCAATGTATAAACATTGTTCAAATTATTTTGCCAGTTTAACAAAATAAAAGGATTTGTATCATAAGTACCACTCGAATATGCTCCTGAACGTTTCCCTTTGTTTTCAACAACATCAATCCAGCGTTCGTCAAATGCTTTTTTGACAATTTCAAGATAATCTTGACCTAATGGTGCTAACGCAGCTAACACAATTTCTTGTGCCTTTTCATATGTAACATCAAAATCAACTTCATCCACCAATGGCACATACAAATCATAACTATGCACATCTGTTACGCCTAAAATTCTTTTACGCAATGATACAAAGCGATGTAACAATGGTAAATTAGCCGTTACCGTCTGACTTAGCGTATCAAAAACAGTCGTTGGGACGTTGTGTGGCAAGATAGCTGCTTCGCGCGCTGAATTATAATGTCGCACTTTAGCTAAAAAGTTATGTCCTTTAATGTGAGATGATAAAGTTGAAGCAAATGTGTTTTGCAAACCGATGTAACTGTCATATAATGTTTCAAATGCTTCACGGCGTAAATCTCGTGACTTTGATTCCAGTAACAAACTAAATAGCCCATTGGTCAAGGCTACAGTCTCACCAGATTCCGTATGTACATCCCCAAAAGTTATATCTGAATTATCAAGCGCACCAAATGTGTTCTCTGATGCATTAAAAATATCACCTACACCAGCTAATAATTTTTCTTGTTCCGCATCTAACGTGTGTGGCTTTAAAGCACGCAATGTTTCAAATAAATGTGCATACTGTTGTAAACCATCAGTCATTAAGTAAGCTGTCAATTTATCATCTGGTATGTTTAAAACTTCTGGTTGAAAATAGGCTGTTGCTTGACTTACTTCAGCCCAAAGTGCTTGTACGCGTGAATTGAAAGCCGCATACGACTGATTTGTTGTGTCTTGATCATAAATTTGATGTGCATATACATACACTTTTTCCAATTCCCGTTCTATTTTCAAATCTGCCTCTAAAGCAGACTGTAACAATGCAGCTGAATCGCCAACATGTCCAACAAAACGACTCAACATTTCCGCTTCCTGTTTAACAGCAGCAAAAGCGAGTTCCCAATCATTATCAGAATCAAAAATTGTAGACAGATCCCACGTAAGATCTTCAGGTACTTCATTGCGTAATAGTTGTGCCATAATATTAACGTTCAGTTATCGTTTTTAAATAATCCTCACCTTTGCAAACGATAACTGATACTTCTCCTCTACATGATATAATATCTTATTTTATCACTAATTTCTCACTTTACCTAGTTTTTCTTGTATCGATTCATACCATACGGGAACTTGTATCACTAGTATGTATTGCTCTTTTTGGACAATATATTTTTGTTGTACAAGTTCCTTTAAAAGACTCATTGATTGCTGCTTTTTAAAGTCTCTATCACCTAAAACATAATTATTTAATTTAGCTAAAAAACATCTTGACGCACAACGTTTCCTAAGCCTATGTACTCAATAAGTAATAAAGATAGCATGCGCCAATGCCAATTAGGAATAGATAGACCAAAATGCCAACCTTGATGAATCCAAAGTGGTGCATTAAGCAGTAATCGTTGACGTTGATAAAGATAACACACTATTTTTTCATCTATACGTTTTTGAATCAGCAAGCTTTGTAACTTATAAATTTGCTTTTTAATATTAACATGTGACCTACCATCGCTTGTAACTGTTTCAAATAAATGATGACTATATTTTTCTGTGTAACTGACACGTTCAAAATCGTATTTTTTGAAATTTGTACGATGAATAAACTTTTTAATGTTTGGTAAATAAAACGTTAAATTCCCCTGCACTAAAAATTTTAAAATTGTTGTTTGAATCATATTTTTAACATAGTAGTCGTTGCCTAAAATCCAAATAACATGAATATTTTGACTTTTATACCCTGCATTACGCTGATCAAGTTTATGTTGCGAAATTGGACTGCATTGATATTCAATTGCTATTTGTTGATGCCCACGTTGCATTAAAAGATCAGGTCGTTGGTGAATTTTTGGTATCACTGCTTCAATTTTAATATCACCGAAATGTTGTAAGTATATCGCCAATTGTAATTTCCCTGCTAAATGCTGTGTTGTTTCATTTTCTGAAAATGTTGCACAAGTAGCTTTTGCATAATGAGCGAAATGTTTTTGTTTGATGTCACCACTTTTGAGTACAACCCTTTCTTTGCAACCAGGGCATACAAATTGTTGATTTTTAATCGCATCAGCTGCCTTGACATATTTTTGATTATCATTAAGTGCTATGATCATAAAAAGCGCCTCCAATTCATCATACGAATCGGTGACGCTTTGTTCACAATTACTTCAATTTCTTTTCTACCCAATTACTTAACCAAGTTAATAGTGTGATGACGATTAAATAGATCACAGCAATAATTGCCCACACTCTGAATCCTTGAGAATTGCGAGCAACGATCAATGTGCCAGTTTGAGTCAACTCTAGTAAACCAATGGCTGATAAAATTGACGTATCTTTTAACGTGATAATAAATTGATTGATAAAACTTGGTACCATAATACGTAGTCCTTGTGGCATGATAACGCGACGCATAGCACTACCGTATGGTAAACCAAGTGAACGCGCAGCCTCCATTTGACCCCGATTAACTGCTTCAAATCCACCACGTACAAAAGCACCAGTATAGGCACCCTCGTTTAAAATTAAAGTAATAATTCCTGCTGTAAATGCTGGAATTTTAACACCGGTCACACCTGGCAAACCAATATAAATAAAGAATGCCAACACCATTAACGGTAACCCACGGAAAATATAAATAATGGTTGTAGAGATAGTACGAACCCATCTGTATTCACTGACACCTAAAATTCCTAATAACACACCCCAAACTGAGGCTAAAATGATGGCTATGACCGTGAGTTCAAGGGTTTGCCATAAGCCTTTTAATAAAGCAGCCCGATTTGATGTCATAATGCCCCATATAGAGCTATTATCTTTCTTGTTACCAGAGAAAGTTGCTTGGCTAGCACCGAGGTATTTCGCTACAATTTTATCATATGTGCCATCTTTTTTGATAGCAGCAAAACCACGGTTAAATGAAGCCAATAATATTTTATTTTTGCCTTTTTCAACGGCAAATCCATATGAACCGGCGTTGCCTGGCTTATTAGCATTCATCACCTTTAAAGCCATGCCATTTTTGATAGCATACTGAATCACTGGCATATCCTCAAATGTTGCCGCCGAGTTGCCAACGACAACATCGTTGTACATGGTATCTGTATCATTAAAGTATTTCACTTTAAAACCATACTCTGTCTGCAGAGACTTGCCATACTCTGAAGCGGCTGTCCCAGTTTTCAAAGCAACTGTTTGACCCTTTAAATCACTTAATGATTTAATTTTACTGTTTTTCCAACAATCCATGCAACGCCAGTTTTGTAATAAGGTGTTGAAAAATCATAAACTTCTTTACGTTCGGGCGTGATTGACATACCCGCGATAATACCATCAGCTTGCCCGTTAGAAACAAGTTGGGCCGCAGAATTATAGCTCATGGGCCGCATAGTATACGTAAAGTTTTCTCTCTTGGCAATAACTTTCATAGTATCTTGCTCTATGCCAACATAGTTACTATTTTTGTCTTGAAAAGTAAACGGCGCATAAGTTGCATCAGTCGTAATTGTATAATGCGGCTCAGCTGCATTAACTGTTGATACAAATGCAAACGATGAAACAAGTGTTGCCAACCCTAGTAAACATTTTTTAAACATTTTATGATATCCTCCCATATCTCACAAAAAAGTCGACCATATGGTCGGCTTTTTTATCTATCTTAACACCATTTCATTTATGCATGCATGACTTTACTTAAGAACTCTTGTAATCGTTCATTTTTTGGTGCATTAAAGATTTGTTCAGGCACGCCAGATTCTTGAATTTTACCTGCTTCGAAGAACACAACGCGGTCTGCTACTTGCTTAGCAAATCCCATTTCATGTGTAACGATAATCATTGTCATACCAGACTCAGCCAAATTCTTCATCACCTCCAACACATCACCCACCATTTCGGGATCCAATGCTGAAGTAGGTTCGTCAAAGAGCATCACATCTGGTTCCATTGCCAAAGCACGAGCAATGGCAATGCGTTGCTTTTGACCACCAGATAGTGAACTCACTGATACATCAGCTTTATCAACCAAATCCACTGTTTTAAGGAGTTCACGTGCTTTTTTCTCTGCAGCAACTTTATCCAATTTGCCAAGTTCCACAGGTGCTAACATAATGTTTTCCAGCACAGTATAATTATTAAACAAATTAAAATTCTGAAATACCATACCTATATTTTCACGCACTTTATTGATATCAGTGGCTTTTTCAGAAATATCAAAACCATCAACTACAATTGTGCCATTATCTGGTGTTTCTAATTGATTTAACATACGTAGAAACGTTGATTTTCCAGATCCTGAAGGACCAATCATAACTACCACTTCATTTTCAGC
>AEMJ01000062.1 GCA_000166735.2 Leuconostoc inhae KCTC 3774
ACATTTTCTTGCGGCATCACACTCAAATCATGAATTGGGTTAAAGAAGCGTTGTATTTGGCCACTATCCGGCTTAACTAACCCAACAATTGTATTAACAATCGTTGTCTTTTCCTGATCCGTTAGCACCCAACAGTGCAATACGATCACGACCATAAACTGATAAATTAATTTCTTTCAATACCATCTTTTTGAATTTCTTGCTAATTTTTTGCAATTGAACAATCAAATCCTCATTACTCT
>AEMJ01000061.1 GCA_000166735.2 Leuconostoc inhae KCTC 3774
TTCATCCAGTCTTCGAATTGCTTCAATGTTGACAAGTCATTTTGTTCCAAACTCAATGGTACTTGATGTGCACGGAATGAATTTTCAATTGGGTTACCCTTTTGATCATGCGTTGGTCCACCCCAACCCTTTGGCAAGCGTGCAATAATTACAGGCCATGCTGGGATTGTACCATCTTCATACTTACCATTTTCACGCGCATCTTTTTGGATAGCTTGTATATCTTCAATAGCTTGGTCAAAGACATTAGCAGCTAATTCGTGATATGCTGCATAATCATGAATATCATCATTTTCAATGAAGCGTGGTGAATATCCTAAGCCTTCAAAGAACTTTGTAATTTCTTCATGACTCATACGTGAAAAAATAGTAGGGTTTGATATTTTAAATCCGTTCAAATCCAAAATTGGCAATACAGCACCATCGTTCTTAGCTGATAAGAACTTTGTTGAGTGCCATGAAGTCATTGATGGACCAGTTTCAGCTTCTCCATCACCAACAACAGCAAATGCGATTTGTTTTGGATTATCCAAAACTGCACCGAATGCGTGTGATAATGAATAACCTAATTCGCCACCTTCGTGCAATGAACCAGGTGTTTGAGCTGTCATGTGCGATCCGATTCCACCAGGGAATGAGAAACGTTTGAACAAGCGACTCATACCTTCTAAATCTTGTGTGATTTCAGGGTAATCTTCAGTATATTCACCGTCCAAATAGGCGTTAGTAACCATCACTTGGCCACCATGACCTGGACCACCAATATAGAACATGTTCAAATCATACTTGTTGATCAAACGATTTGCATGAGCATACAAGAATGTTTGTCCTGAAATTGTTCCCCAGTGACCAATTGGCTTAACTTTAACGTCTTCTGCTTCAATTGGTGTGTTAGTAACTGAGAACAAAGGGTTGCTCTTCAAGAAGATCATCCCTGCTGACAAATAGTTGGTAGCACGCCACCACTTATCAACGAGTCCTAAGTACTCTTTTGAATTAAAATCTACCATGAGATTTAATACTCCTTATTTTTTGAGAGAATCGTAAACCGCGAACTTTTCTCCGTCATTTACTCTTCAAGTATAACTGATTATCATTTTTTGTTCAAGTAAAAAGCTTGTATTGGTTGCGGCTTGTTTTATTTTTGGTTGGTTATATATAAATATTGGTGCGGTCCAATTATAACGTAATCTTATTATTTATACTATTAAAAAATATCCAAGTTTGTCCTAGTCCTAGTGACTCCAAAAAATGAGATCAAAAATCTAACACATAAAAAAGACATGGCTCTCGCCACGCCTTAAAAGATTAACTCTTGCAGGTTATAATTTTTATTCAGCATCAAGGCTAACAAACGCATTATAGCGTAAATATTTATAATGCAAACGCATAGTAGAAAACTCTAAGGGCGTGCCATCATCCATGAAGAAAATGCCTTCCATAATCCCTACCGGTTCATTCACTTTAAGTTCCAGTAGTTCTCGATCTTCCGAGGTTGATGGTTCAGCCATAATTGTCATGAATGATTTTGTTACTGTGCGATGTTTAGTTTTTTCAATGTACTCATACACTGATCCTGAAACAATTTCTCTATTCAAACCTGGCACAACGGCAATTGGTACATAACCACGTTCAATCATAAATGGTTCACCTGCTAATCGACGTAATCGCTTGATTTCATAAACAAAATCGCCATCATTTAAAAATAATGCTTGTTGTTGCTCCGGTGTCGCGGCTACAACTTGAAAGTCGAGCAATTCAATACTTGGTGCTTGTCCATCCACACGAAAAGAATCCGTTACTCCGAGATTTGAACCTTCATGTTGAAAAATAGCATTATTCTTCAAATAAAGTGGATTGACAAATGTGCCACTGCCACGTTTTTTAAAAATAACCCCTTGTTGTACCAAAACATTCAGCGCACGCTTAATGGATGAGCGCGATACACCATATTGCTCAGCCAATGAACGTTCATCTGGTAATTTTAGATTTGGAAATTCACCTTGGTAAATTTTTGTTTTAAATCCGCTTGCACGGTTACATAAATTGCTTCTGACATCATGTAAAATAGTATACCATATACTGGTCTGACCAGTAATTATATTGGTGGTGCCAATTTATGGTAAAATAGCATTATTATGGCAAAGAAAAAATAAAAAACACTTCCCGAACAAATAATGGATAAACATGGCGTGACTTATGAACCATTAACACTCAATATTTTGGATAAGTCTGAAAAAGAACGCGACACAATACTCAACACTTACAATGTCAAACACGATGATATTTACAAAACTTTGGCCGCTTCAGGTGATAGAACTGGTCCGCTAATAGCAGTTTTGCCAATTACAAAACATTTATCAATGAAAAAACTAGCCGCAGTATCTGGTAATAAAAAAGTAACCATGTTATCACTTAAAGATCTACAAAAAACAACTGGTTATGTTCATGGTGCTAACAATCCAATAGGTATCTGGCAGAATAAGCACTTTCCGATCTATATTGACACCACGGCTAAGAACGCTGAGTACTTTTTAGTTAGTGGCGGTGAACTCGATCGTTCAGATAAAATTAACCCAAATGACATTGCAGAATTAATCAATGCACCTTTTGTAGACTTATTAGAACATGATTAATATTTTAATTTCTCATATCATCTGGTGGTTTATTGTCCCTGTTATGAGCGCCTACCTGATGAGTCTAGTATCTTCATTCTTCACAAATTTAGCAATACGTCACACCTCTTATAAGTTGGTTGCAATTATTGGCTTTTGGGGCGTCGTTATTCATGAATTAAGTCATTTACTCGTTGCCCTGATTTTTCACCATAAAATTACTCACTTTAAATTATGGCAAATAACTGATGATGGTGTCTTGGGTTATGTTAACCATACCTATAATACTCAAAGCTTTTATCAACGTTTAGGTAACGTTTTTATAGGTTTAGCACCTATATTTGTTTTGACCATTATTTTTTTCATTCTAACTCAATTGACTTATGACTCATTTTGGTCCATTTTTGGTATCATGTTTTTTCTACCCAGTTTTATTTTAGGATTCAATCTTTCTAAAGCTGACTGGCTCAATTTTTGGTACGGTGTGCCTTTCTATCTCATCAGCATTATTATAGTTTCAGCAATTGAATTTGCAATCAAAAATATACCTATTCTTTTTTAATATACTATTGACTACGATACAAAAAAAGTGAGAAAATATCTCACTTTTTTTATTACCAGCCAGTACTGCCATTAGGTCCAGCATTAGGATCATCTCGAAACAATGGTGCCATTGGACTAAATTTAAATGTTGGTTTATTAAACATTAACGTTGCTGTACCACGTGCTCCCGCACGGTTTTTTCTAAAATTATTTCAATGGGTACAGCTTCTTCTTCATCTCTCGGATCACTGTTACCTTCATCTTCGCCACCCTCATTACGATAATAATCATCTCGATATAAGAAGGCAACGATATCAGCATCTTGTTCAATTGAACCAGACTCACGTAAATCAGACAACACTGGTCGTTTATCGGTTCGCTGTTCAACGCCACGACTCAACTGTGCTAAAGCCAAAATAGGTGTATGTAATTCTTTTGCAAGCTTTTTAATTGATCGTGAAACTTCCGAAACGGCCTGTTGCCGACTTTCTTTGTTATTAGATTCAATCAAACCAAGATAATCAATAATAACCATGCCTATTGGATGTGGATTATTAACGCGTTGATCTGATGTCATATCATTAACGATATCTTTTTCCAATTTACGTAATTTGGCACTAATTTGATTAATTTTAATACCCGGTGTATCGTCAAGATAAATTTGCATATTAGCTAAAGATTGCATTGCCAACGTCAATGATTGCCAATCTTCTTGTGTCATTTTACCTGTTGTTAAATGGTTAGAATCAATGGCACCTTCCGCAGCTACTAAACGCGTCACCAAGTCTACAGCGCCCATTTCTAAACTAAACACGACTACCGGTACTTGTTCAGATTTAGCAACATTTTTTGCAATATTCAAAACAAATGCCGTTTTACCAACAGCAGGCCGAGCGCCAAGCACAACCATCTGATCTTCTCTAAAGCCATGTGTTAGTTTATCAAGTTCTGGATAACCCGTTGCTAATCCAACCACATCGTTATCATTTTCAACGGCATTATCTAAATTAGCTTGAAATTCTTGCAAAACATCTTTGATTTTTTGAAAATCGTCATCCCCACGATTTTCAGCTAGGCCGTCTAAGTTACGATTAAGTGCATCTAAAATATCTTCACTTGGTTCTGACGCATCGTATGCTAATGACATACTTCTTGTTAATGTATCAATCATACGACGCAAGATCGCTTTTTCACGCACAATGTTAGCATAATGTTTAAGGTTGGCAGAAGAAGCAGATGATTCAGATATTTCTGCTAAATACGCCATGCCACCAACATTATCAAGTTGTTGCATGCTATTTAACTTGTCTTGCAATGTCAACATATCAATTGGCCGCTGTTCATCAATTAATTGTTGCATAGCTTTAAAAATGGTTTGGTTCGCTTGTCTATAAAAATCATCCGATTCTATAATTGCGTTCGCCTCAACCATGGCATTGTCTGACTTAACATCGAAAAAAATAGCACCGAGCACCGCACGTTCCGCATCAACATCTTGTGGTACTTGCCTATATTCGTATGAGCCCGGATTGTCCATATTTACCCCTCACTGACGTGAACACGTAAGTTTGCTGTCACTTCACGGTGCAATTTTAGCGGTACATCTGTATATCCTAGCGAGTGAATAGGTTGATTTAATACTAGTTTTCGCTTATCTACTTTGAGCTGTTTTTGATCTGCCAATGCTGTCACAATTTGTTTTGTTGATACTGCACCAAATAAACGGCCATCAGTGCCTGATTTACCTTTTAATTCAACAACAAACTTTTCATCTTCAATTTTTTGATTTTTAGTGTTTGTGCCTCAGCTAGTGATTCTGCTGCAGCTTTATCTTCGGCTTTTTGGCGCCCTTTCACAGCGCCTAAATTCTTTCCCGTAGCCGGTTCCGCTTTTTTATTTTTAATCAAAAAATTATTCGCGTAACCATCAGGTACTTCTTTAATTTCGCCTTTCTTACCACGGCCCTTAACATCTTCTAAAAATACAACTTTCATATACTTATCCTCCAAATTTATTTCAGTCAACATCAATACATTTGCAAACTTAACCTATTAAATAAACTATTGTTCCTCAATATTTTCTGTTAAAATATGCTGCAATTGTTCTGTTACTTCTTCTGTAGTCATGTCTGAAATTTGTGTCGCGGCGTTAGACAAGTGTCCACCACCACCCATAGATTCCATAACACGTTGCACATTGTGTTGACCTGTGGAACGTGCCGAAATACCTACTCGACCATCTACACGTTTTGTAATGACATATGACGCTTCCACACCACTTATTTGCAAAAGTTCATCAGCAGCTTGCGCTGTAATCAGACCAGAATAAGTCATATTATTTTCACCTGTCACAATAGCACTACCTGTATGGATCACTGCTAAATTAATGAGGTGAGTTCTTGCCTTAAAGTCTGTAAACTTTTCCTTCATAAAGGATTGAATCAAATTACTATCTGCACCATTCGCACGTAAGTAGCTCGCAGCATCAAATGTTCTCGTCCCTGTTCGCAAGGTGAAGTTTTTTGTATCAATTTGAATACCACCAAGCATCGCAGTAGCCTCTAATTTAGTTATGGGCGCATGACTTTGATCTTGATATTGTAACATTTCAACAACTAATTCAGATGTTGACGAAGCATACGGTTCAACATAACTTAACAAAGGTTTTTCAGCCAATCCCTTTTCAGCCAAACGATGATGATCAATAGCAACAACCCGATTCGCCATTTTTTCCAACAAATGTGGTGCACTTGTAATAGCTGCGCTTGCATGATCAACCAAAATTAGTAACGTATTGTCTCTTACCAACTTTAAGGCACGCGACTCGTCAACAATGGAATCATTAATGTTTGATCCTGGTGCTACAATATCTGGCGGATTTTTACGAATTTCTGCCAAAAGTGATGTGATATCACTATAAACTGTTTTTTCGTCGATAATTAAAAATGCAGCTTTATTTTTAGTTTGTGCCATACGCCAAATACCAAGGCCTGCACCAATAGCATCCAAATCTGGTGTTGCATGTCCAACAATCATAACATTATCAGATTGTTCCATTAACTCAGCAACGGTTTGAGAAATCATCCTTGCCCGCACCCGTGTCCGCTTTTCCATTGGGTTCGTTGCGCCACCGTAAAAACGTGCAGCTGTCTGATTGGAATTGACAACGACTTGATCACCACCACGTCCTAAGGCCAGATCTAAATTAGTTTGCGCCATTTTAGCTAGACTAATGATGTCTTGCTCCCCATAAGCAATTCCCATGGACAATGTTACGGGGGAATTCTGTTGCGCTGTTGCTTCACGAATGGCCTTCAAAATTGAAAATTTATCTTTTTCAGCGGCCGACAATGATGTTTGATAACCAAACATGACATAATGGAGCGTATTCAAACGTCGTAAATAAATATGATGTTTTGCTGCCCAATCACCCAAAGCACCAGTGACATAAGTACGTAATGTTGACGTTTCCGATTCACCCATACCTTCAGTAACTTCTTCATAATTATCCACTGAAATTAAACCACTAAACAATTGATGATCTTCATATTCAGTTGCAATAGCAGCATATTCACTAATGTCCATCATGTAAATAACACGTAAATTCTGCTGTACATAAAGTGAAAATTGTTTATTTTGCCATGTAATTGTATTCGTTTCTTTCGCATCCGAATAGTTTTTAACATCAGTAGCTAAACTTTGATCCAAGTCAGCAAGAGTCATACCTAAAACATCACGCTTATCCAGATATGCTTGCATATAAGGATTGATCCAATCAATTTTTTCAGTATCATTTAGTAAAATAATACCTATAGGCATACGAATCAATGCTTCCTGTTCACTACGAGAAATACGATAACCCAAACCAGAAAGATATTCCTGTGCGTTTTCATTAACTTCTTTTAACGCTTGTGTCGAATAAACCAGACCAACAACAACAACAATAACCCAAATTAAACCAAATACCAAATTATTCATCAATGCAAAAATACCACTCATGACACTCACGAAAAGTAACAATAATGTCACCGTGCCTAATTTTGAATTTTGAAAAAAAATAGGTAATGTTTTAAAATTAAATAGTTTTTTCACAAGTAACCTCAGTGTCTTTATATATCATTAACATTTTAGTGTCGCCACTTAACAATGTATCATACGTTCTATTTTACCACAATTGAAGTTTTTCTAAATAAACAAAAAACTCAGGTAGTTACCTGAGTTTTTGAAGACAATAATATTAATCTTCTGTAACGAATGGCAATAAAGCCATAATACGAGCACGCTTGATAGCGATCGTAACTTTACGTTGATTTTTTGCTGAAGTGCCTGTAACACGGCGTGGCAAAATCTTACCACGTTCTGAGATAAAGCGTTCCAACAATTCTGTGTTTTTATAGTCAATATGCTCAATATGGTTAGCTGCAATGAAGTCAACCTTACGACGACGACGTGGACCGCCTTGTGGGCGACGTGAGCGTTGTGGACGTTCTGAGTTTTGTGGACGAGAGTTTTGTTCTGGCATGATTAAAAGCTCCTTTCATATCGTTTTATTTATATTTTTAAAATGGTAGATCATCATCTGATATATCAATTTCTGTTTTGCCACTAGCCGCAAATGGGTTAGCTGCTTCATTCGTTGCAGTTGATTGCGTGTTTGAATTTTGGTTCGCACTAGCAAATGGATCAACACCACTAAATGAGTTATCACTTGGTGCACTGAAGCCACCACCATTATTAGATGGTTCCGACGTGCCATTTTGGGCACGTCGCTTATCACTTTCAGCACGTGATTCAAGTAATGAAAAATTATCAACAACAACTTCAGTAACGTAAACACGTTGTCCTTGGTTGTTTTCATAATTTCTTGTCTGCAAACGACCTTCAACGGCAACTAAAGCGCCTTTTCCAGTAAAGTTTGCAAAATTTTCAGCTGCTTTACGCCAAATAACGGCATTAATAAAGTCAGCTTCACGTTCACCAGCTTGATTAGTAAACTGGCGGTTAACCGCCAAACTAAACGTACCGACAGCCGTACCCGATTGGGTATAGCGTAATTCCACATCACGGGTCAATCGCCCAATCAATACTACTCGATTAATCATAATAAAAGCTCCTTCACCAGTGGAATTTCAGAATTATTCTGCGTCGCGCTTAATAATCATGTGACGTAAGATATCTTGCGAAATCTTAGCCAAACGATCAAATTCGTTGATAGCAGCATCGTCTTCTGCAGTGAAATTGATAATGTGGTAAACGCCTTCGCGGTATCCAGCAATTTCATATGCAAATCGACGAGTTGCCCAGTCAGCTGACTTTGTAATTGTTGCACCGTTATCAGTCAAGATGCTGTCAAAACGCTCAACAAGCGCTTTCTTTGCATCTGATTCTAAGTCAGGACGAACGATATAAGTCATTTCGTATGATGTAGCCATGTTTTATTTCCTCCTTTTGGTCTCCGGCAGCCTTGGCTGCAAGGAGTGGATATACTTTTGTATACTCACAATTATTAATGATACTACAAAACGACCTAACATTTCAAGTGTTTCGCAGAATTTTCCATCTGGTCAACAAATGATACGTGAAAAAACTTCTTAGCGCTTATGATTCATTGTTAAATTCAACTTCTTCTAGCATATCCGTAATCGTATCAATGAAATCAGAATCTTCTAATTGCTTTAAAATAGCCTCATCTTTTTTGCCCTGCATACTGACAAGCAAATTGGCTACAATATTTTCCCACATGGCATCGGCATTACGTTCCAATTTCACAGTGCCGTATTGTGCCCGTTCTTTGCGCGCATTGTTTTTTGTTTCTTGAAAAACGTAGGCTTTCATTAAGACATTATCAACAATTTGTGTGGATAATGCTTGTTCTAACGCTTTTCTAAATTCTGGTAACTGCATTTTTTCTCCCTAATTGCTGTAGCGTTGATTTTATTCCAAAAAATCTCACTTATTTTGACAATTCATATAATGCCTGAGCAAATATAGCTTGCGCTCTGGGTATATTTTCTAACAATACATACTCATCTGGTTGATGGCTCATCACTTCCACATTTGGAAATTGCCCCCCGAATGCAACACCACGTTTTAACAGGCGTGCATACGAACCACCATTTGATATTTTATAAGTTTTTGCCGTGTTTGTGTGCTGCGCATAAACTGATTCTAGCGTTTGTACAATCGGATCATCAAGATTAACCATATGTGGTTGATTACCAAATTGCGTTTCCTTGAAAATTTTAGCATTGAGATCACCAATATGTCGCTGAACTTGTGTTAAAATCGCTGTTTCAGTTATACCAATTGGAAAACGAAATTGAATTCGTATCTGACTAGGTTGTGCTTGTCGATAAGTCATTTTACCGATATTCATCGTGAGATCGCCCATAATAGCATCATGAAATACAAGACCCACTTTTTCACCAAACACATTCTGATGATTATCATCACCCAAAAATTCTAAAAAAGCGTGTGCTTGTCCTTCAAATGCAAATCGGTTCAAAAAATGTGCCAAATACGTTCCTGCGTTTAACCCATCCTCTGGATAGGCCCCGTGTACTGCTTTCCCATACAAAGTCAATAAAATGTGGCCATCATCGTACTGACCAATACCGGTGATTAAAGGTGTTTGTGTTAGATACTGTTCATAGATGGCTAAAAATTGATTGATGTCAAAATTATTTGGCAAACTAACTATCGCTTTTGCGACACCAGGCACAACATTATCTCGTTCACCAGCCTCAAACTTAAGTAACTGCCAGTCAGAATCGAGGCGTGTCTCCCCCTGAAATTTAATTGTAATTGTTTGGACACCTTTTTCCCCTGGTACTACTGGAAATGCCCCGTCTGGCGAGAATCCCAACGTTGGTTCCCCAACTTGTGCCAAATACGTCTTCATATCACGCCAATCAGATTCTTCATCACTACCAAATATCAAACGGATACTGCGTTTTGGTAAAAAACCATTGTTCTTTAATTGTAGTAAAGCATAATAACTGGCAATTAAGTCAGCTTTCATATCATGTGTGCCGCGTCCATAAAGACGATTACCAACAATTTTGGGACTAAACGGTAGGGTCATTCGCCAAGCAGACGCGTTACCTGGGACAACGTCCACATGTGACAAAACGCCAACCGTCTCATCCGCATCATTTGGTCCATAATCAACGACAACGACCATGTTATCAGCCACACGGGTTACTGTAAAACCGTCACGAGTCGCTAAATCGAACAAAAATTGCAGCGCAGTCTCGATACCAATTCCAAATGGCTGTTGAAACGTCGCTGTTGTTGTATCTAAAACTGACGGAATCGCCAAAAATTGCAACAAATCTTGTTGCAATGATGGTTGGTACTTTTTTGCTTCTTCTTGCCACTCCCGTGCTGTTTTTTGCATATAATTAACCAATCTTACCTATTCTGAAATGGATTATATAAACGACCACCATTGCTGATTAAAAGTCCTATACCAGTAACAATAACGACAATTGAACCAATAAAAACTAGCATATCACGTTTTGAAAAGGCTTGTTCTTGGTACCAAGATCGTTTTTTCCCTCTACCAAAACGCCGTAGTTCCATGGCCTGACTAATTGTTTCAATGCGATCCAAACTTGTAAATATCAAAGGTATAATAATTTGTACAGCACCCTTTGATCTTGCTAATAGTGACTCTTTTTTAGATATTTCATACCCACGTGCTTGTTGCGCCAAGCTAATTGTGTGATAGTCACTTTGAACATCAGGAATATAGCGCAAGGTAATGGCAAAAGAATAGGCTATTTTATAAGGTACACCAATTTTATTCAAACCTGCAGCAAACTCACTTGGATTGGTCGTGAACAGCAAAATAATTGCCAACGGCAGTGAGAATAAATACTTTAACAACAAGTTAAATTCATAAAACACTTGCTCTTCTGTAATTGTCCAATAACCACTACCAAACAAAGCATGATGCGTGCCATACAACTGCGCGCCATATTGTGGCGCAAGCACAGTCACCATCACTAAGTTGATCACTGCAAAGAAAAGTACCAATTTCAACATAAGTGCATATTCATGATATTTTATTTGCGCCATTTTCATTAAAATAATCGCTAAAATGCCTAGTGCTAACAGGAAACGTGTATCATAAGAAATCATGCCCATTGTACTTATTGCCAAAAAACCAACTAGTTTTGCTGTACCAGTTGTGTGATTAAGCCAAGTATCCCGTTCTTTGTATCCAAATAAATTATTCATAGTCATTATGCCAAAAAAATATCATTTTTGTGTCAATAAAATATTCACACACATTAGTCAGCACGTTTTTCCTTCCAAAATATTCAAACTACACTTGTCCATGGACAATCGCCGCATTTAACTCTTCGGGATTTGAAATACCCAACCGATTCGCTAATTGATAAATACTTGTTGTGCGCAAGCTAGCTGCCGTTACTAACTTTTCATTTGCTAGTAGCTCAGCAGGTGTCGTATCTGCCAACAACTGACCATCAACAACTACCAAGGCACGTTCTACAAAATTAGCTAATAAATGCATGTCGTGTGTAATGATGACAATCGTTGTTTTTCTTGCTGATTAATTGTCGCTAAGAAATTTAATAGATCTCCTGTATGTGTCGCATCTTGTCCAGCAGTTGGTTCATCTAAAATTAAAATTTGAGGTGCTAATACTAACACAGCAGCAATTGTTAGACGCTTTTTTTGACCAAAACTAAGCGCCGATATTGGCCAATGCCGCATATTATCAAGGTCAATTAATTTTAGAACAGCACGTGTACGTGCTTCGACATCGTCAGTTGGTACATGGCGTAATATTAATCCACTAGCTACTTCCTCAAAAACAGTTGCCTTAGTTATCATATGGTTTGGATTCTGAAGTACGTAGCCGATATTATCTGCACGTTCTTTAATTGATTGTTGTAAGACTGATTCGCCATCTAATAAAATATCACCTGCATCAGGCATCAAAAATCCTGTCAATAAATGCGATAATGTTGTTTTTCCTGACCCATTTTTACCAACAATACCCAAAACTTCACCTTGATGAATAACCGTGTTAAATTGTTTAAATAACTGCTGATTTTTATCATAACTGAAATCGATATTTTTAATCACTAACTTTGGCGTGTGATGTAATCCTTTTTTACCGGTATCTTCAGTTTCTCAATAGCCAACTTATTTTCATCTACAACGACCCGCTGAACATCTGCCACATTTGCTAGGGACGCAACGTCAACATTTGCACGACGCAATAATTTAACATATAAAGGCTCATCTAAGCCATTTTCTGGCAAGATACCCGATTGAATCATTTCTGTCGGGGTGCCATTGGCTACAATTCGACCATCTGCCATAACAATCACACGATCAACATGTGCGCTAAGTACTTCTTCAATGCGATGTTCTATGATGACAACGGTTAACTCACGCTCCGTTTGTAACTTGTCAATCATTTCCATTGCGACCACACCAGCAGCTGGATCTAAACTTGCCAAGGGTTCATCAAACAACAACAATTTACCATCATCAACCAAAACACCCGCCATCGCTGTGCGTTGCTTTTGACCACCGGAAAGTGCTTGCGGTGCTAAACCTAAACGTTCTCCCAAACCAAATCGATTGGCCCACTTACTCACCTCTGCCTTAATATGAGACACGGGCTGATTGTCGTTTTCAAGCGCAAAAGCAATATCTTCTGCCACTGTCAACCCGACAAACTGAGCATCGGAATCTTGCAATACTGTCCCCGCTTGCAAAGACAAATCAAAGAGCGTTTGTTCAATAATATTTTCACCATTTAACGTTAACTTACCCGTAATATCACCAGCATAAGCCTGTGGAATGAGCCCATTAAGCAAACGAAGAAGCGTCGTTTTTCCAGAACCAGATGCGCCAGCAATGAGTACTTTTTCTCCTGGATAAATTTGGAAACTCACATCGTGAAGTGTTGGTTCAGCCTGTGCATGATATTTAAATGTAACATGTTGAAAATCAATTATTGGTGCTGGCATAATATTCCCTTGAATTTATTTATGTACGCAAGCATTTGCTTGCTTAGTAATCATTATTCGTTTCGTAAACTATTTTTCTTTGGTCGTGATTTAACATAGGCCACCAAAAGCAATGATCCGATAATCGCAACAGACAATGAATTCACTACTGCTGTAACAGCGCCTTGTAGAAAGACTTTTTGCGCAGCCTCTTTGTAAATCAAAATATCACCGATTGGTGCGATAATGAACCACGCAATAATATTCGAAACTACTTGCCAAATATTAAATTGTATTAATTTTTTGTTTGATAAGTTACCATATTCCAAGGCTAAATATTTTTTCCCGAGACCAAGTAAAAAGCCAAAAATACCATCAGCAATTACCCAAGACCACCAAGGTGATCCATAAGTGACAGCATCATTTAGTGTATGACCAATAAAGCCAACTAACAAACCAACTACTGGACCAAACAAGCCAGCAATTAAAGCCAACCAACCTTCTGCCACATTAATAGTGGTGTTTGGTACACCTGTTGGAATGGCAATAAATTTCATTAGCACAAAGAAGACTGCTGCCCCAATACCTGTTGCCACAACGGAACGGACTGAAAAGCCCTCAGATTTTTTCTTAGTATTCATTTATTGTACTCCTTTTTCTAAAGCTAAATTAAGCTTTCTTTGGTTAACAACACTATCTAATTTGGTTAAACATCAAAACATGATCAACTTGTAACGCGAGATGGTTATTCATCATGATTCTTTATTTTACCAACATATCTTTAACAATCATGGGCATAATTGTTTCCAATTTTAAGTTAATAAAAAAGTCCCAGTTAATCATAATGATTAACTGGGACGCAATAAACGTGGTACCACCCAAATTTAACTATTAACTACCTAAGCTTTGGTTAATAATCCTTATAGTGATAACGGTACTAACCGGACAAATAGCTGACACTACTTGTCATCTCCACGCTCATATTCAACATTTTATGACATATCGGCTCTCACTATTCCGACTCGCTTCTTTGACACGTAATGCCTACTCTTCGCTTCATTGATTTATTAAGATATGATAAGTTTAAGTCAATTCTTAATTTTTGTCAATTTATTTATTATTTTTATCAGTCTGGTAAGATAATTTGTGTTGAAGGTCCTTGTTGCGTTTGAATTTCTTGTTGTTCCTGAACAAGATAGCTTGGAAATAACGTCAAAGCCTTTTCTTCAAAGCCAACCACTGAAGATCCTAAAATACGCGTGACTAGTTCTAGCAAACGTTCTTCAAATGAGTCTTTATCAATCTGTTCAATTTCTTGCTTCAAAGGTTGCTGGTACATATTAATATGTACATGAGGCATCAAAGCATAATCGCGGCCAATTAATGCTGACCATGCTTCAAAAACTTCATTAGGAACCTCTTCCTGATCACTCTGAGTCAAAGGCATAAAATTGACACTAAATGTATTGTTAGCTTCGCCTTCTTCATCGAAAGCTTCCTGTGTGATGTTACCATCAGTCAATTCTAATGCATAATCAAAATCGAATACACGCCGCTCATCAAAAATATGAATGAATCCAGCCGTTTCCTGTCCTTCGTTAGCCTCATCAACAACACGTAAAATGCGATCGCGTTGTCCATTAAAAAGTTGTTGTGTAAAATATGGCATGATCTGTCAGTGTATACCTGCTGTTAACTAATATGTCAACAATCTTTTATACATTTCCTCCAATACATCTGTTACCCAATTTTAACACAAGCACGACCTAACCGCTATGACCACAACTAGTTTTACTATTATTTATCTAACAAAAAACGTCCAGAACAACTACCGCTCTGAACATTCATTAACATTATAGTGCTGTTAAATCAAATACTTTACGACCTGTAATACTTCCGGCTTTCATCTCATCAATTACTTCGTTCATATCGTTAAAGTTAACTTTTTCTACAATGGGCTTAACTTTACCTTCGGCACCAAATTGAAAGGCTTCCTTCAAATCTGCACGTGTACCAACCAATGAACCACGGACTTCGATACCATCTAATACAGTTTTTGCAATGTTTAGAGCCATATCACCTTGTGGTAAGGCAACTGCGACCAATTTACCCATTGGGCGTAATGAGCTGACAGCTTGGTCAAATGCTGCTGCATTAACGGCCGTTACTTGTGCGTTATGAACACCACCTGTTGCCTTTTGCACTTCAGCAGCAACATCGGCTACTTTCTTACGATTAATCAAAACCTCAGCACCGTTTGCCTTGGCAGCAGCAAGCTTGTCATCATTGCCATCAATAACAGCAACATGTGCACCGAAAACATTATGAGCATACTGCACAGCTAGATTGCCTAAACCACCAGCACCATGAACGGAAACCCATTGTCCAGGCTTTGTTTCACCAACTTTAAGTGACTTATACATAGTCACACCTGCACACGTAATTGATGTGGCTTCAACTGGATCTAATCCTTCTGGTACTTTAACAGCATACTTTGCATTGACAACAGTCTGTTGTGACATTGCACCATCAACTGTATAACCTGAGTTACGGACTTTACGGCAAAATGTTTCATTCCCTGAAACACAATAATCGCATACACCACAAGCGTCATAGAACCAAGCAACTGACACACGATCACCAATTTTCAAGTAATCGCCCGCACCTTCCGCAAGCTTTGATACACGTCCAACACCTTCATGACCAATAACACGACGGAACTGACCATTTCGTTGACCTATTTCATTTGGATTGCCAAAATCAGCACCGGCAACATGCAAGTCTGTGTGGCACAAACCAACATATTCCATATCTACTAAAGCTTCACCAAATGTTAATGGCCTTGGTGTCCAATCATCAATTAAATCAACGTATCCATTTGGTGTTTCACGTACAACTGCTGCTTTCATAATAATACCCCTTTTTCCATGTGAACTAATTTACAAATTAATTGTACGCGCTTTTTTATTATTTGTAAAGATTACAGCTCTTTTTATTATTTATTTTGTCAGCGAAAGTGATTTGATTCACTTTCACTGACAAAATAAAAGTACGTGACACATCACGTACTACCAACACATTATTCAAAAGTTAACACTAATTTGCCTATTACATGTTTTAGAGTTTGAAATGTCTTCAAATTTTCAACATTAAACGGCTTAATGTCTGAAATAATTACCTTGATCTTATCCTCTGATACCAACTGAAGGAGATCTCTTAATTGTTCCCCATTTGATTTTAAGTAACCATGTGTAACGCGTACATCACTATCATCTCCAACAAGTGACACTAAACGGCCTGTTGGCTTTAATACAGACAACGCCTGTTTAAGCGTATCATGACCTATTGTATCCAAAATGACATCAACACCTTCTGGTATTATTTTAACCAATTGATCTGCACGTGCATCAATCACATGTAAATTCGAATCAAATTGTTTTAGGAAGCTGATACCTTCACCAACCGCTGTCGTGAAAATCTCATTTACCCCACGTAATTTAGCCATTTGTAACGCAGTCAAACCAACTGAACCAGCACCCCCTAATATTAATACAGACTCGTCTGCCTGGACATTCAAGTCTTCAGTGATTATTTGATAACCTGTTTGTGCACCCAATGCTAAAGCTGCTGCCTGTGCATAACTCACATTATCTGGTATTTTAGCCACAGTTTTGCGACCTAAAGCGACAAATTCAGCATAACTATTCAAATGTGGTGAAGCAGCTACTCGATCTCCAATAGTAAAACCAGTGACTTCTTCGCCTAGTGCAATTATTTCACCAGCCACAGATGACCCTGGAATTAAAGGTACTGTCTTTTCTTGACCCATTAATCCTTGTCTAAATTTCACATCATAAGGATCAATTGCTGTTGCGTGCTGTTTAACTAAAACTTGAGTTGGTTTGATAATCGGCTGCACAGCTGTTTTCGTTGCAACCAATACATCAACATCCCCATAATCAATCATTTCAATGGCATACATTTTATCACGCTTTCTACATCATTTTTAGATTTATAACCTTATTATATTGCAAACTACTAGTCATGTCGTAAACTTTGCTTAACATAAAAAGTACCATCTCCATTAGCGTCTAATATAAACGATCATGAGATAGTACTTAATTGTGTCACTACTTAATTCAAATATGTCGCTTTAATATCAGCCATTGTACTTAAAATTGTTTTCTTATCCATAACAACTAACATTTCTGGTAGGTTAGGACCTTGAATTTCATGCGTTGTCGCAATACGAATTGGGTTCCATAAATTCCGGCCCTTGATTTCAAGTGTATTTTGAATCGAACGAATAGTATTCATATAATCTTCTGCAGTTGCTGATTCCGGTAACGCTGTATAAGCTGATTCCCAGGCAGAAAATACTTTGCGGCCATCATCTGACGTCAAGTAATCAACCATCTCATCAGTCATGTCTCCTAATTCAAAGAATGGTTGACGCACTAACGCAACAACTTCGCGTGTGTAAGAAATGCCTTCCACACCAGCTACTTTGATGACCTCAGCAAGCCAATCTTTTTTGGTTTCTGCGTCAGCCTCGGAAACTAAATTAGCGTTGACTAATTCTTGAATTAATTGTGGCATCACTTGATCTAAATCACGACGCATCCACTGGTTGTTAATCCATTCCAACTTCTTTTGGTCAAATTTAGCATTAGCCTTTGACAAACGTGTTTCGTCAAACATTTGTTTAAATGATTCAAGTGAAAAAATCTCGTCTTCACCCTTTGGCGACCAACCAAGTAAACCAATAAAGTTGACCATTGCTTGTGGTTGATAACCCAATTCGTGATATTGTTCTACGAATTGCAACAGATTCTCATCACGCTTTGATAACTTTTTACCTGTTTCACCGTTAATAATCAATGCCATATGACCAAACTTTGGCACATTCCAACCTAAGGCTTCAAAAATCATAATTTGTTTTGGTGTGTTTGATACATGATCATCGCCACGTAATACGTGAGAGATCTTCATCAAATGATCATCCACAACCACTGCAAAATTGTAAGTTGGCATGCCATCAGTTTTTTGAATAACCCAATCACCACCAACTTCTTTGGCGCCAATTTCAATATGACCTTTAACAATATCATCCCATGCGTAAACTTTTTCTTCAGGGACACGGAAACGAACGACAGCTTTCAATCCCTGCGCTTCAAATTCAGCATATTTGGCTTCACGTTCTTCAGACGTTAGCCCTTCATACTCGTAAACATAATGCGGTGCTTGCTTCGCTGCTTGTTGTGCTTCACGCTCAGCTGCAATTGTTTCCGTTGTTTTATATGACTTATAAGCCAGTCCCTTAGCCAATAATTCGTCAATAAATGGTTGGTATAAGCCTTGTTCATTACGTTCTGATTGACGATAAGGGCCATACTCACCAGGATTTTCTGGCGATTCATCCCAATCTAACCCAAGCCAAGCTAAATTATCTAATTGCGATTTTTCACCGTCCGCAATATTACGCGCTGTATCGGTATCTTCAATACGGATAATAAACTTGCCATTATAATGGCGCGCAAAAAGCCAATTAAAAATTGCTGTACGCGCATTACCAATATGTAAGTGGCCCGTTGGTGATGGTGCATAGCGCACACGAATTTCTTCAGTCATGTTATGTCGTTCTCCTAAATGTTGTTTTGTCATGTTTCGTCTAGGTACTAGTATACAACATTCATTAGTCTAATTTCCAATACACACAGTTGAAACAATGCTATTGCAAACTTTTAGCAAAAAACCGAATTTGTTTATTATAAAAGTCATTAGATGTCACCACTAACTTTGGATTGTTAAACCGGATAGTTGATATAAAATAACCAAAATTTAATAGCACAAAATTCATTGTGGCAGAGTCTGTATCAATTGTTGATGCTATTTTTTCTTGACGCTTCATGTCATCAAAATAGGCCAACAAAATAGCTCTAAACTTAATTGGTATATCTTCCACAGCTTTTGCAATATCTGGTCTTTTAAATGATTCTTGAAAACCAACAACGACAATTTGTTGGTGACTGATTTGAAACTCTTGATATATTTTTGACATGGTTACCAAATCATTTTCAATATTCCCCGTGGCAGTAAAATCATCAAAAATAGTTGATAAATCTTGTAAGTGCCGATCAATCACTACATTCAACAGACCCTCTTTATCTTTGAATTTTCTAAAAACGGTACTTGGATTAACATTAGCTGTTTCAGCTATTTTATTAATTGTTGTCGCCTGATAACCAACACGAATAAGCAGAGAAATAAAAGCATTTAAAATTAGTTCATAGTTCGAATCTTCATTTTCCTTGGACATATCGACACCTCTTTCTAGCTATATTAACATAATATTGTTCCGATAGCAGGTGCACATCACCAACTATTAAATGCATGCAACCACTTGCATGCATTTAATAGTTATGCTAAGCTATGTTCATAAAACAAAAGGAGACACACCATGTATTTTAAAAAATTTTTACAGAGTAAGGGTGTCGTCGGGTCACTCATTATTATATTGTTCTATGGCCTACTCATGGTCGGTGTTTATTTTTCTGGGTATAAAGCTATTCCGAGCAAAATTAACCAGCTACCCGTCGCTATCGTCAATCAAGATAATGCAAGTCGCCCCTTAGCAAATCAGCTCAAAAATAAGTTACCATTCAAACATATTAAAACAAATCTTACATTTACTGAAGCAAAAAATCAGCTACAAGATCGTAAAGTTTATTTAATTATTAATGTCCCAAAAAATTTCAATGACGACATTAAAGATATCACCCATAGCAGTACTGCTACCCTTAAGTTCTACATTAATTACTCTAATCCAACTACTGTTACAACAACCATGGAAAGTGCATCCAAGGCTCTGGGTAGCCAAATTCAAAAAAGCGTCTTGTTAAAGCAAGGTCAAAGTATTTTAACAATAGCTGAACTTAACCAATTACAAAAACAGGTCACAACAGCTATCGCAGCTAATCCTAAGCAACGAGACATCATTTTAAAACAAGCCACTACGACAAAAAATGATGCAACACAGCAAATTAAAAAACATATCAGAACATTGCTAAGACATATGACTATCATATTATTAAAGTCAATCAAGTACCCTCAGGTATGCATCACAGTATGGCACCCTTTTTTCTAACATTATCATTTTATATTGGCTCAATGATCGCTGCAATGTTAATAGTGACAAGTTATAAATCATTTTCACCCTTAATTGGTCGCTGGCGTGCCTATCTATATACTGAAATAACAATCGGGGTACTATCAGTATTTGCCCCACTAGTAATCATTGGTTTAAGTAAATATATGTTGAATTTCAATACTAACATTTACTGGCAACTTTGGCTAACACATAGCATTGAACTATTTAGCGCATTAAACATTAACTTAATTTTTTCCTTGATTTTAGGTCAGCTCGGCATCATGATCAATATGCCATTCATGCTTGTACAAGTTATTTCAGGCGCTGGAATGATTCCACAGTGCTTGCTACCGAAATTCTTTAAAATAATGAGCTATATCTCGCCTAGTTTCTACACGATTCAATCTGATTTTAACATTCTCTATGGTGGTAATCATACGCAAATATTATTGCTGAAACTTTTGACAATTGGACTTGTTGCAGTAGCACTTCATCTGATTATTGTCGCCTGTCAGAAAAACAAATCTGCCATCATTAAGCCTGCCTAAGTTACAAAGAAACACCAGAAAAAATTAAATGCGACATAATTGACACTTAAAAAGCTAATTATCGAATAAACAGCGGTAGTTAGCTTTTTTGTTTGATAATTATTTTTGTTGAAATAATTTCTAAGTAGTTGGTTTAGTAACCAGATGGTCAGTCACATTTCTTTGTTTCGTTAATTAATATAATAGGCGCCACCAAAAATTCTCAGCTACTCATTTCCCTCACTAATTTGAATTTAATCCAAAGCTAATTTTAAAGCCTCACTCAATGTCGTTACACCAATAACTTGTATACCATCTGGAAACACGATACCATTCAAATTGTTCTTAGGAACAATTGCCCGTTTAAAGCCAAGTTTACGCGCTTCTTTTAATCGTCCTTCAATATCAGCAACACTACGCACTTCGCCCGTTAGCCCTATTTCACCGACAAAAACATCACTCGGCCGAGATTCTTTATCGTGGTATGAGCTAGCTATCGCTACTGCAATAGCCAAATCAATCGCTGGTTCATCCAACTTGACACCGCCTGCTGCTTTCAAATAAGCATCCTGATTCTGTAACAACAGGTTGGCTCGTTTTTCTAACACTGCCATAATCAATGACACACGGCTTCGATCTAATCCTGAGGCGGTCCGTTGTGCATTGCCAAACACTGTTGGTGTGACCAAAGCTTGCAATTCCACCAAGATTGGTCTCGATCCTTCAAGTGCGACAACAATTGCTGAACCTGTTGCTCCAGTTAAACGCTCTTCTAAGAAGATTTCCGAAGGATTAGCCACTTCAATTAAACCACCATCACGCATTTCAAAAATACCCAACTCATTGGTTGCACCGAATCGATTTTTACCGCACGTAGGATACGATATTTATAATTACTATCACCTTCAAAATAAAGTACTGTATCGACCATATGTTCCAAAATTTTAGGCCCTGCAATCGCGCCATCTTTGGTAACATGACCAACAATGAAGATAGATATATTATTTGTTTTGGCAATTTGTAAGAGATCAGCAGTGACCTCTCGAATTTGTGATACTGATCCTATTGCTGATGTCACATCTGGTTCTTGCATGGTTTGAACGGAATCAATCACCACAAAATCCGGTTGTAATTCATCAATTTGTTTTTTAATGGCTGTCATATCAGTTTCTGGATACAAATAAAATTCATCATTGCCAACACCCAAACGATCGGCACGTAACTTGACTTGTGTCGCAGATTCTTCACCGGTAACGTACAAAACACGTCCCTCATGTGCCAATTGTCCAGAAACTTGCAACAAAAGTGTTGATTTTCCAATACCCGGATCACCACCAATTAATACCATTGACCCAGGAACAACACCGCCACCTAATACACGATTGAGCTCTTTTAAATTAGTTGCCACACGTGGTGTCTCTTCAGAAGTAATTTCATTAATTTTTTCTACTTTTGCCGCACGTCCATCAAGACTCACACGACTTTTACGATCATTTACTTCAGGCGCAATTTTTTCTTCAACAAGCGTGCCCCATTCACCGCAGTTTGAACACCGCCCGAGATAACGCGCTGATGTGAAGCCACAGTTGGAACAAATAAATTGTGTTTTTACTTTGGCGATGGTTATTCTCCTTTGTCCATATTAACTAACTGCGTTGTTTAAGTTGATAGTTTTTCTAACGCCGTTTGCGATAACAATACGGTATGCTGGTAACTGATTAGTTTTGTCCAGTCGACCCAAAACCACCTTGACGTGAAGCCTTGGCGACTTTATCATCCCCATCTGCCAATAAATATGGTAAGAAAATCCCTTGTCCAATCCGTTCGCCTTTTTTATTTTAACATCATTAATGCCAAAATTAATGAATTGGAAGAAAATCTCGCCTTCATTTGAAGAATTATTATAATAATCTGCATCCACAATGCCGACACCATTGGGCATCATAATACGTTTTTTAATTGGCCCACTTGAACGCGAAACAAGTTGCAAATACTCACCATCGGCCATGTAAGCCTTGATACCAGTAGGTATTAAAATTGGCTTTAGTATATTTTGGAGATCTGCATTATCACGCACACCCTTTAATTTGCCTAATGACAAAATGCTCAATCCCTTAAAAAATTGATTACTTAAAGCACTAGGAATGATAATATCTTCTGAAGCTTCGAAGTCATATCCAGCTGCCGCTTGTGTGCTGCGTTTTGGTAAATTAAGGCCATCATTGGCTTTCGTTGAAACAATTTCAAATCCACGCATATTATTAAAGTACAACGATGTAACTATATAGTTACACACGCCATACGTTTCCTCCATTATTAGTTGATGTTTCTTTACTATTATACGGTAAAATACGATTATTTTTAAGATGATTTTGAATAAACATATTTTAAACTAGTCATTTCTAATATATTTAATAATTTTAAGTTTGATAACTCATTAAAAGTAATCGCTACTCATTGTTGACATTAATGATAATGATTACTATAATAAGTATTAGTTTGTTCCAGAAAACGACGACTGGCTCATCAAACAAGAAGGAGTAAAAACATGAACATAGAAAATAAACACAACATTATAGGTCCCTAAGTTATTTGATTGTTAAAAACGCTTAAGTTCAATGAAGAAAGATGGGAATAAAAACATGAAACGTCGTTATACAATAGGCACTATAGTCATTGTTATATTAGCAGCAATTGTCCTTATATTTATTGGCACGCATCATAGTCAAACAAGCAGTGCAAACAGTGATAAGGGCATCAAGGTTGTGTCGTCTGTTGATTTTTACGGTGAAGCTGCTCAAAAAGTTTTGGGAAATTACGGTAGCGTACAATCCGTTATCACAAACCCAAACATTGATCCACATGACTATGAACCAAGTGCCAAAATAGCCAAAGAGGTAGCCAATGCCAATTTAGTCGTTTATAACGGCATTGGCTATGATTCTTGGATGACTAAGTTAGCCAAAAACGCTAATGTGAAATCAGTTCGAGTTGGCGAAGATGTCTTAGGTAAAAAGGACGGCGATAACCCTCATTTGTGGTATCAAAGTCAAACAATGCCGAAACTTGTAAATTACTTAGCAACTAAATTTTCCAAAATAGATCCAAAGCACAAATCAGAGTTCAAAGCGAATGCTGAAAAGTACATTGCACAATTACAACCTATTCAAACTAAAATCACCGCTTTAAAGAAAAATTCAGACAATAAAACTGTAGATGTTAGTGAACCTGTATTTGATTACGCTTTAGAGGAACTTGGTTATACGGAAAATAACACGCATTTCGCAAAATCCGTCGAAGATGGTACTGATCCCTCACCAAAAGATATCAAAACTATGCAAGATGATATTAAAAGTAAAAAATATCGTTTTTCGTACAAAACACACAAGCGACAGACAAAACTGTGACTGAATTAGTGACACTAGCAAACAAATATTCAGTTCCTGTCTTGAAAGTAACTGAAACAATGCCCAAAGGTAAAACATACGAGCAATGGATGATTTCACAGTACAATCAATTAGAAAAAATCCAACAAACAGAAAAGTGATACTATGTTAAGTAAAATTTTAGAAGTAGCAGAATTAAATATTCAAGTTGCGGGAAAGCCACTAATTGAGAGGCTTTCTTTTACTATTTATACCAATACACTACTGTGTATCACCGGTGACAACGGGGTTGGTAAAACAACTTTAATAAATCATCTGTTAAAAGCTGCTAAATCTACACAAGAACACCAATCACACATTAATTTCAATACATCTTTTGAAGCGATTCAAGTCATCCCACAGTTTAGAAATATTGATGATGACTATCCATTGAGTATTCAAAATTTTGTCACACTGAATTTGATCAAACAGTGGCGCCCTTGGTTAACCGCTCTTGAAAAAGAAAAATTAAGCAAAATTCTATCTTTAGTCAATCTGACTGCCATCAAAAATCGACCACTTGGGGAAGCTTCTGGCGGCGAAAAGCAACGTGCTTACTTGGCTCAGGCACTTATAGCTCACCCAAAACTACTCATATTAGATGAAAGCACATCCAACTTAGATCGTGAATCAAGAATCAATTTATTACATTTAGTCAAGACGATTATTAATCAGGAGAATATTGCCGTCATATTTATCACTCACGATCCCGAACTAGTTAAGTTATTTGGTGACGTTGAGTTACATATCAGCAATCGTCATGGTGTCATGACTAAACTACGGTAGCAGAGAGGAAAGATCAGTATGTTTACCTATTCATTTATGCAATATGCGTTTATTGCCAGTTTTTTTATTTCTATTATCTGCGCAATCATGGGCGTATTTGTAGTTGCTCGAAAAACTGCATTTTATACACATACACTTTCTGAAATAAGTTTTTCAGGCGCCAGTTTCGCGATATTTGCAGGTATTTCACCAATAACTGGCATGTTATTATTTACAATTACTAGCTCAATTTTTGTATCATTGACGGGTCGAAATATGAACCAACGAGAATCATCAGTGAGTGTTTTTTCGGCTATTTTTATAGGTCTTGGCGTCCTTTTCTTGTCACTATCAAACAAGCAGTCAAGCTATGCAACCAATATTTTATTTGGTAGTATTGTGGGAATAAGCCGCGCAAATGTGACTGAATTACTCCTTTTAATTGCAACTATTTTATGTATTACGGGCATCATGTTTCGAAAACTTAAATATATTTCTTTTGATACCATCGGTGCTCAATATAATGCAAAAAATACTGCTTGGATCTCATCTCTTTTTTTAATTTTAGTCGCTTGTACCGTCAGCGTGACTGCACAAATTGTTGGCTCTTTACTTATTTTTTCTTTATTGACTATTCCTGCATCCTCCGCTAAATACTTAGCTCATTCGGTTCATAGCATGATGCTTTTGTCGTTCGTATTTGCTTTATTTGGGACATGGATGGGTCTCTATCTCAGCTACATAACCAACTGGCCAGTCAGCTTCTTCATTACATTTATTGAAGGCATCATTTATGGTTTGGCACTAGCATACGCTAAGATCCCTAATTCATCAAATAATAGATAATTTTTGTTATGTTAAGTGTTTTCACTCAAAGTAGCTAACTGATACATCAATAGCTGTACTAGGACTAGATATCATTGATTCAATCGTGATAATGATCTTTAAGACACCATTTAGCTGACATGAATTCATACATAATCCCTGTTTTTAAAATGCGCTACTTCAAAATTCATACATTGGAAATTAACAACACAATTGCCCCAAGTCATGCGGTATAATTAAAGAAACAACTACCTTGCTATCTTACGCATTGAAAACAGAATGGAGAAAAATTATGGACTTTCAACATGAACCTGGACGTTATTTTTTACAACAAAATGACAAAACAGTGGCTGAAATCACTTACACAACCATCAATAATGGGCAAACATATGCTATTAATGCCACAAACGTTGACCCTTCTTTACGTGGGCAAGGTATTGCCGCAAAATTACTTGATACCGTAGTTGCTGAAGCACATGATAAACACATATCAATTAAAGCCGTTTGTCCTTACGTCCAAAAAGCTTTTGCAAATAATCCAGCTAAATATCAGAAAATTGAGTATAAACCATGAGTACAGATTTACAAAAAATTATTGCTGGTCGCCGTGCCACTGAGTTTGTTCAAAATGATATGGTTGTAGGTATCGGATCTGGGTCAACAATAGCCCACGTCATTGATTCTCTCGGAGAGCGTGTAGCCCAGGAAAACTTAAAGATTGTTGGCGTAGCAACTTCTGAAAGAACACGCCGCCATGCTGCCCAATTAGGTATCCCCATGTATAATGTTGATGATGTTGACAAAATTGACCTCACCATTGATGGTGCTGATCAAATTGCGGATGATTTTTCAGCGATTAAAGGCGGCGGTGCTGCTTTGCTTTGGGAAAAGATTGTGGCTTTCAATTCACGTGAAAATATTTGGGTCGTCGATGCAACAAAACGCGTCTCAAAATTAAATCAATATTTACCAGTGGAAGTTATTCCCTACGGATCAAATCAATTATTTAAACGTTTTCAAGCTGACGGATTTCATCCGTCATGGCGATTAGATCAAAATGGTAATCCTGTACGCACCGACTCAGCAAACTTTTTAATCGATTTGCACCTACCAATCATTGAAAATCCTCGCGAACTTGGCGATGAGCTAATTAGAATGGTTGGTGTTGTCGAACACGGATTGTTTACAGATGTTGTCAATCGTGTTGTTATTGGCGAAGACGACCATACAGCCAAAGTTGTGTCAGTAAAATAATAGTAAACAGCACATCATGCATGTGCTGTTTTAATTTGGTTTTAACTCATACATGCATAAATTTATTGTTTAAACGCTTTATTCACAAAGAAAAAACGCATGTCAATATAGGTGACATATTTAATTGGTATAGTTGATAAAAGAGATAAAATAGTCCTATAGGAATTTACTAAGGAGATCCTCATGCGCACTGAATCTGATTCACTCGGCCAACTCAACATCCCAAAGACAGCTTATTATGGTATTCATACACAACGTGCATTACATAATTTTCCCATCTCTTCACAACCAACACATCCTGAATTGATTCGTGCTTTTTAGAAATAAAGCAAGCGGCTGCAAAAACTAATGCTACCTCTGGTAATCTTGACCGGTCTGTAGCCAAACATATCGTCAGTGCCACTAAAACACTCCTCAATAATCCAATTGATTTATCGATGTTTCCAATCAGTGATATTCAAGGTGGCGCCGGTACATCAGCTAACATGAATGTTAATGAAGTCATTGCTAATGTCGCCTTGGAACAAACTGGTCGTGCGCGCGGTGATTATGCTTATATTAATCCAAATGACGATGTTAACATGGCTCAAAGTACCAATGATACCTATCCTAGTGCTGGAAAAATAGCTTTATTACGTTTACTCGATCCACTGCTTTTGGAACTACAAAATTTAATTGATGCTTTAGGCAACAAGGCTGATGAATTCTCAACGACCTATAAAATGGGTCGTACACAATTGCAAGATGCCGTCCCAATGACTTTAGGTAACAGTTTTCACGCTTGGTTAAAACCGTTACTACGAGATGATTTACGTATCAAGACCGCACGCGACGCACTTTACATGTTGAACTTAGGTGGTTCAGCAATCGGTTCAGGCATTAATGTGAGCTACCATTATCAAGTGCATATTGTGCCAAACCTTGCAGGTATCACCAAATTACCATTAACACAAGCTCACGATCTGTTTGATGCCACACAAAATCTTGATGGCTTGGTCGCTTTATCTGGTACTTTAAAAACACTAGCCATGAGTCTTTCAAAAATTTCCAATGACCTACGTTTACTAAGCTCCGGACCGCGATCTGGCCTTCTTGAAATCAATTTACCGGCAAAACAAGCTGGCTCATCAATTATGCCTGGCAAAGTTAACCCAGTCATTCCAGAAGTTGTGAACCAAGTCGCTTTTGAAATGTTTGGCTTTGACGCAACAATTACCGCAGCTGCAGAAGCTGGACAATTAGAACTCAACGCTTTTGAACCAATTATATTCCGCTCGTTATTTGCAGGTATTGAGCATCTGACATCAGCAATGACTACCTTACGACTAAACGCAATTGATGGCATCACAAGTAACAAATCACGACTTGCACAGGATATTGATTTATCTGTTAGCTTCGCTACTGCCATGACCCCAATTATCGGTTATCAAGAGGCCGCAAAGTTGGCCAAAGAATCTATCAGAACAGGTAAGTCATTGCGTCAACTTGCCGAGAAAAAATCATGCTTTACACCTGATCAATTGACTCATATATTCAAAATTGAAGATATCGTCATTAACGCAAGAACACCTGAACACGGGTTAGTTTTACATGCACCAACACAGTAAAGGATCTCGTCACAAACCATAGAACTGTCTTTCATCATTTTTCACAAAAAACCAACATATCTTCACTTCAAAGAAGGTATGTTGGTTTTTAAATGAAAACATATATCATAATCAATTTACAAAATAACTGACTCAAATATTTTTAATTTTAGTCTTTACTCTGCCCATAATAAGCATTAACACCATGTTTACGATAATAATGTTTGTCTAATAAATACTGTGGCACATGAATATCTTGTGCTGGATTAAGTTGCATCGTGTGATAATCCATGTCTGCTACAACATCTAAAACAATCGCATTGTGTACAGCATCCATGGCATCTTTTCCCCATGTGAAGGGACCATGATCATTAGTTAACACGCCTGGAATTGCCATTGGATCTAGGTTTTCTCGTTCAAATACCCGAACGATTGATTTTCCTGTATTCAATTCATAGTCATCCGTAACTTCAGCCTGTGTCAATCGATCGGCTACCGGTACATCGCCATAAAACGTGTCAGCATGTGTGGTACCTGCGGCTGGAACTGGAATACCCGCTTGTGCAAATGCTACTGCCCATTTTGAATGTGTATGCACAATGCCACCTAAATCATGCCAGTGTCGATACAAAAAAGCGTGCGTTGGCGTATCACTTGACGGATTCATATCACCTTCAACAACGTGACCATCTAAATCAACCACAACCATATCTTCAGGCCGGAGCGTTTTATAATCTACACCACTTGGCTTGATGACAAACAAACCCTTCTCACGGTCAATTTGTGAGACATTGCCCCATGTGAGTGTCACCAAATTATTGGCTGGCAAGGCCATATTAGCTTCATAAACTATTTTCTTTAAATTTTCTAGCATAACATTTATTCCTTTCTTTTTTGTGATGGCAATGTTTTAATAGCCGCCAATTCAATATCTAATCCAGCAACATATCGTGTCATAAATGACTCAAATCCAGCAACATCAATTGGATCTGGTGATAAAGTTTCAGATTTTTCATTAGCGAAAACAACTTGACTTAAAAAGTCATCTAATGTTTCATCAGTACGTTTATTTGCAACATATAGTGACAAAATTGCCATGCCCCAAGGGCCACCTTCACCTGCAGTTTTCATCACAGTAATGTCGGTATTTAAGGCTGCAGATAACAACTTTTGAGCAACAATGGGTGTTTTAAATACGCCACCTTGTGCCACAATATTATCAGTCAGTACTTGTTCATCTTCTAATATACGCATACCAATCTTAATTGCACCAAAAGCTGTAAACAAATGCATACGCATCAAATTACCAATTGTGAAATTAGAGTCAGGTTGCCTAACAAGTAATGGTCTCCCCTCAGGAATGGCAGTAATATTTTCTCCTGAATAATACCCATAGCCAGAAAGTCCACCTGCATCCGGTTCAGCATCATTTAATGCAGCATCAAACAATGTTTGATAGAGTTGACTTGTTGAAATGTCACAACCAATTAACTTTGCAAATTGCGCAAAAAGTTTCGACCATGCATTTAAATCGGATGCAGAATTGTTAGCATGTACCATTGCTACAGGTAATCCGGTGGGTGTTGTGACAATGTCAATATTACTGTAAACATGTTCAAGATTTTTTCCAAAACAATCATTGAAAAAATTGAAGTGCCAACCGAAATATTACCTGTCCTCTTTTTGACACTGTTGGTGGCTACCATACCAGTCCCGGCATCCCCTTCAGGAGGCGCAATAATTGCCCCAGCTGTTAAGTGACCCGTTGGATCTAATAGCTTTGCGCCTTTTTCTGTCAGGTGACCTGCATTGCCACCAGCTTTTAATGGTTTTGGTAAAATATTGTCTATTTGCCAATTGTATTGTTGAACTGATTTAAGTGAATTAAATTGATCCAGCATTAACTGATTATAAGCTCCCGTTTTTTCATCAATCGGAAACATACCAGATGCATCACCAATACCAATTACCTTCTCATCTGTTAACTGCCAATGTACGTACCCAGCTAATGTGGTCAAAAAATCAATATTTTTAACATGTGTTTCTTGATTTAAAATGGCTTGATAAAGATGTGCAACACTCCAACGTTGCGGAATATTAAAATTAAATAATTTGGTTAATTCTGAAGCAGATTCACCCGTAATGGCGTTACGCCAAGTCCGAAAAGGTACTAATAATTGATTATTTTTGTCAAATGCCAAATAACCATGCATCATAGCAGAAAATCCCATTGTTTTAATGCTGGTTATTGCCACGCTGTAGTTATCATGAATTTGCTTTTGTAAATTGGCATATGCCGTCTGTAGACCTAGCCAAATGTCAGCAACCGCATAAGTCCAAAGCCCATCTTGAAAATTATTGTCCCATTCGTAACTACCTGAAGCAATTGTTTTAAAGTCTTCTGTTGTTAATACAGCTTTAACCGTGGTCGATCCAAATTCCACGCCCAAGGCAATGTTGCCTGCTTTAATTGCTTGCATTGTTTCTTCATGTGTCATCATAAACATTCTCCTAAGTGAAAAACGCTAATCAGTTCGTGTTCATCTGACTAGCGTTTTTGTTTTGATTCAGATAAACCATTTGAATTTTATCGTGCTTTAATGGTTTGTCCCTTGTGCCTCAATTTCTTCAAGTGTTTTACCGTAGGTTTCTGGTACGGCAAATTTAATAAAGAGCACGGCAATGATTGAGATAACACCAAAAATTGCAAATACTGATGCTTGTGGCATTGCCGCAGTCATAATTGGAAACAAAAGACCTACAGCAAATGATCCAAGCCAGTTAAATGATGACGCTAAACCACTAGCACGTCCGCGAATAGCTAACGGAAATACTTCTCCTACTAATACCCAAGTAAGTGGTGCCCAAGTAAATGAATAAAACGCCACAAATATAGATAAGAACACAACTATCAACATAGGTGGAAACTTATCTGCACCAAGAAGTGCATTTAACGCAGCAGGCATCAAGAAGGACAATGCCATAATTGTTCCCCCAAGCATCAGCAATGTACGACGCTTGAATCTATCCGCGATGACAATGTAAAGTAGTGCACCAAGAACAAGAATGACACCTTGAATAATAGGCCACAATAGTGCGCTAGAAGCCGCTTGTCCACTGGCTCTTTCAACAATCAAAGGAATATAGTAGAAGATAGCGTTTGCTCCCATAAACTGTTGAAAAGCTGCTACACCAATCCCAGCTGTTACAAGATAACGATACTTACTTGAAAACAACGTTCCCAAGGTAATATTTTTTTGAGCACCTGCTTCAAGCGCGACAGTTTTTTGAATATCCTTTAATTCTGGATCAACTTCTCTATCTGGACGAATATAAGTTAAAACTTGACGTGCTTCTTTTAATTTATTAGTTTTGACCAAAAATCGAGGTGATTCAGGTAACCGTAAAACACCAAAGAAGAGTATAATGGCGGGCACTGCTGCTAACCCTAACATTAGGCGCCACGCAATTGTGTGAGGTAATCCTTGCAATAAATAGTCAACAATATAGGATAAAAGCATACCAGACACAATCATCAGCTGGTTTAATCCTGATAAGCGACCACGCGTTTTAGCAGGAGCCATTTCAGACATATAGGATGGTACTAAAGCCGAAGCGGCTCCTACTGCCAAACCAAGTAACACACGTGCACACAACAACCAAGCAACACCATTATTTGGCGAAAATCCTGCCATTATGGCACCAATGGCAAATACAAATGATGATGCAAGAATCATGCGACGACGGCCTAATTTATCAGATAATTGACCTGCCAATGCGCCACCAACAATTGCTCCTAACATGAGTGTTGATGTTATCCAACCAATTGTACCAGCATCAGTTAAATGCCAATCTCTTTGTAAAAACGGCAAAGCACCTGTCATAACGCCGATGTCATAACCAAATAAAATGCCACCAAAAGCACCGAAGAAATAAATGAAAGCACTTCCTATTTTTTTGTAGCTCTATTTTCCATGTTTACACCATTACTTAATATCTACGAATGTCAGATCAAATAACTTCGCTAAATCAGTCAATTGTTCAGTATCCACTGCAAAACTCAACGTTGTATGATGGCCACCACCAACTGTTAACCAGCCTTCTGCACCAGCTTTAAGCCCTGATTTTGGTGTCCAAAGTTGCTTAGCAACAGGCAAAAATGGAGTTTCAGATTCAGGTTTATTACCGGTAACTTCATAACTAATCAATTTAAATTCATCGCCAAAGTCAGCTAACGTGACATCAATCGCATCACCTGGGCGTCCAGTAAATACCAAACGTGCAGGATCTTCTTTACCACCAATATCTAGTGGATGCACTTCAATACGTGGCTTATCTGAGGCAATTGTTGGATCAACCTCTAACATATGTGATCCCAAAATTGCTTCATGCCCCTTACGCAGATCTAGTGTGTAGTCTTCCATAAAGGCTGTTGCCTGGTTATGAGAAACAATTTTTAGCAAACGTGTTAGGGCTGCTGTTTTCCAATCACCCTCACCGGCAAATCCATAACCATCAGCCATCAACAGTTGAACAGCCAAACCAGGCAATTGTTCCAAGCCAACCAAGTCTTCAAAGTTAGTCGTAAATCCTGAATAACCTTTGTCAGTCATAAACTTTTTAAGCGCAATATATTCACGTAACTGATATTTAACATTGTGCTCAAATTTTTCAGGCGTATTTTTTCCTTCAATAAAATCATATTTCGATTGTAAGTCTTCATATAGCTGATCAATATCATCATCATTGACGGCATTGACATAAGCAACTAAGTCACCTACACCCCAATAATCTACTGTCCAGCCCAACTTGATTTGTGCTTCAATTTTATCACCATCTGTCACCGCCACGTTACGCATTTTATCCGCAAATGTAACGATTTTAATTTTAAAACTCTCATTGTAGGCAACAGCGACATCCATCCATTTACCAATTTGCGTTTGAATATCATCATCGGCCCAGTGCCCAAAAATAATTTTGTTGTTCAAACGTAAGCGGGCATTAATAAATGCATATTCACGATCGCCATGAGCAGATTGGTTTAAATTCATATAATCAAAGTCAATTGTGTCATAAGGAATCGTATTCAACATTTGTGTTGCTAAATGCATAAGGGGTTTATTTAATAGTTGCGTACCACGAATCCAATTTTTTGCTGGCGAAAATGTGTGCGCCCAAGTAATAATACCGGCCACAGAATCATCATAGTTTGCTTCCATCATTGTTTTTGTAATGTTTTCAGCAGTGACACCGACCGTCTTAAATTCAATCGGATAAGGTAATTTACCTGATTCATTTAATTTGTTAATCAGTTTTTTTGAGTCTTCTTCGACTTGTGTCAATACCTCTGGTCCGTACAAAAATTGAGATCCTGTCACAAACCAAAACTTATAATCTTTTATATCAGCCACTTTAAATTCCTCTTTTTACTGGATTATTTATAATCATGTACAGCAAAATTACATTTATCTAGAATTAATAAGTTCGTTGTAAACGCTTACAAACAAAGTTTACAATATTTATACGTATAAGTCAAATATATTTTATTTTATCTGATGAATTAAATTTAATCTTCCTATGCAATTATCTTCTCGTGATTATAGTAAAACACTTTAATTGGTACACATTATAAAAGATGTTGCTTTTTAAATTTTAAAGTTGTATAATTTCACGTATACTCAAAAAGTAAACGCTTACATAGAGATTGCGCTACTTAGTCATCACTATTATTATGCCTATATCTTCTATATATAGGTAAGATATTAATGTGCTTTGTTCCTATAACCTTCTATATGAAGCTATCAGCATGAACTAACTACTAAAAAACTGTCAATTTAAAATTGGTATAGTCATCTGGTGTCTTTTTGATTAAAGCATTAAACTAACAAAAAAGGATGGTATCACTAAATGACAATCGTTTCAGGAAAAGAAATTATTCAACAGGCGCGGACTAACCATTACGCAGTAGGCGCCTTTAACACTAACAATCTGGAATGGACTAAAGCTATTTTGCATATGGCTGCCACTCAAAAAGCGCCGACATTTGTAGCAGCTTCTATGGGCGCCATTAAGTATATGGGTGGTTACAAAACAGTGGCTCATTTAATTCAAGATCTAGACGACGCACTCGATGTATCAGTTCCAATTGCTATTCACCTCGATCACGGTGACTATGATGCATCTCTAGCAGCCATTGACGCTGGATTCACATCCATTATGTTTGATGGCTCTCATTTACCACTAAACGAAAATTTAGCTCGAACGCGTGAAATTGTGCAAATTGCGCATGAAAAAGGTATCTCAGTCGAAGCAGAAATTGGTAGCATTGGTGGTGAAGAAGACGGTATTATCGGTAACGGTGAAATTGCACCAATTGCCGACGCAATTGCTATGGTGAACACTAAAATCGACTTTTTAGCCGCTGGTATTGGCAACATCCATGGTGCCTATCCAGATAATTGGCAAGGCCTAAACCTTGGCCATTTGCAAAAATTAACAGCTGCTGTTAACGATGTTGCGGGATACAATGTCCCTATTGTTTTACATGGTGGTTCCGGTGTACCTGATGACCAAATTCTGAAAGCTATTGCTTTAGGTGTCGCTAAGATTAACGTTAACACTGAGGCACAATTAGCATTTCATCAGGCAGTGCGCGACTTTGTTTTATCAGGGCAGGACTTGCAAGGAAAAAATTACGATCCTCGAAAATTTCTGGCCCCTGGTGTCGTAGCGATAGAAAAATCATTAACTGAGCGTATGTCCATATTTGGTAGCATAGGAAAAGCAACATACTAATAACGCTATCAAAAAAACAGTTGTATTTAGGAATAGACCTAAACACAACTGTTTTTTATTTAGCGGTGTATATCACTTATTTTTCCGCGCCAACGCACTCATTTGTTGCTGTAATTCACCTAGCATTTTTGTTTGCAATTTTTTGAACTTCAAATAAATCAGGATTATCCTTTTGGATAATACGATCAATTTTTGCATGCAAAACGCGCATCTCTTCTTCTGTTTTTAAATTAATATGAAAATCATTATCCGCATGCAAACGATCATAATCTGATGATCTATTTTGACTCATCAATATTAATGGTGCTTGTAGCGCAGCAACCATACTCAAAAACAGGTTTAATAATATAAATGGATACGAATCAAAATGCATGTTAAACAAATGAAAAACATTAATGGTAATCCACACAACCATTGCACAAATAGATATAATGATAAACCGCCAGCTACCACCAAAATGTGCAACTTTATCCGCAACTTTTTGGCCAAAAGTGTAGGATTCCTTTTGATGCTTATTGACATTGACAATTTTGAAATTTTTATCTGTTAATATATGCGTTAACCTGTTATTAACATGCATACTTTCTCTATGCTTCAGTACTATCATTTTATCAATCTTAGCTAAACGATATTTAAGCAAATGATCTAAACAAATAAAATCATTCTCTGTGCTATTAGGATAATCATGATAAATGGTATTTTGCAAATCTAAATCCAGTTCCTGTAATAAAACACCTTCTGTAATACTTTTACTCGCACCATCAACTAAACAACTTAAGCCATTGTTGAATTCAGACATCATGCCAACCTCCCGCATCATTATTTATGAATAAGACTTCGTATAGTCATCGTAACCGTTTTAAAATTACTTCATCTGTCAAAAAATTAGCCTATATCTCTTACAGACTCTCGTTCTATTAATTTAGAGCTGTACACGACAGAATTAGTTTTATGATGTTTTATTTTTGCAACAACAATTGGGCCGCATCTTTCCCCATATCTTCCTTTGCATGCGTCATGGTCGTAAGTCTTGGAGACAGATACTGTGACAATTGGAAATCATCAAAGCCTATCACAGATATATCTTCTGGCACTTTTAACCCAACATCATGTATTAAATCAATTGTTCTTATCGCTAATTGATCATTGTAAGCAATAATTGCGGTTGGTCTTTGCTCAGGTTTCTTTGCTAATAACTCACTAATAGCACGTAAAGCATCGTTTACTTCATCAGACTTGTACATAATTGGGGTACAGTACGGTAAAATATTGGGATGATCTTGATAGGCTTTTAGATAACCCGCCATACGATGAACACCTTGACTATCAGAAACCTGAAAAACACCGACAATTTTTTTATGTCCTCTTTTAATCAGATAATTTGTCGCGCGGTCAAAAGCTAACTTGTCATCACTAACTAGTTTGGTCCCCTCAAAATTGTTATAGGCCGCGTTGATAAATACCATCGGAATATTCATTTGGTCAAGTTTTTGATACAGATCAATATTAGTTGTGTCTAATGCACTTTGAGTTGGCTCTATGATTAATCCACCTAAATTTTGACCCATAAGATTTGTGAGTGCTGTACGTTCTCGCACGGGATCGTTATGTGTATTAGCTAAAACGAGAGAAAATCCATTTTCAGATAAAACTTGATCTGCACCATCAATAATAGCTGGGAAAATATATGATGCCACATGTGTAGATAAAATACCAATGACTTTTGGCGCATCTTCAAATTTTTTTGTAACCGACCAATCGGCTACAAAAGAGCCGCCACCTTGTACCCGGTAAACAAATTTTTCATTTTCCAAGTCAGAAATAGCACGGCGCACTGTATATCGACTTACTGAAAAGTCAGACATCATGTCACTTTCAGTAGGCAATTGTTGATCTTTTTGATACGTACCACGCAATATTTTATCTAGAATACTTTTTTTAATAATTTCATATTTATTTGCCATAGTAACATTATTCGTGCAGAACTGTCATTTCTAACAATTATCCGCACAAAACCCATCATTTATTTTGTATATTTTTCAAGACACTTTCATCTTAACATATTCTCATGTATTCATACAAAATATAGTTTACGACATCAAATCGCCTATCCGTGCTTCTAACATTCAAAAATTTTATGCGCGCTCATGCCAATTAATTGCTAACAATACTTCGCGTCATTATTTGCCCCGATTTTCAGTTATGATGCCCACATCCTCTTTATCAGCTAATTTAAAAATGTGCCAAAATGTGATAGCAATTATCCAAGTCACTACAAACATCATGACCAAGATTAACCCCATTTTATTAAAGTCTAAAGCTGCTACCCAGTGTGTCAATACATTGTGCCAATCAAACATAGCGCTAAATGACTGCACCAAATCAATAAAGCCAATAAAGCCAGCTGCTAATATAGAAATGCCGGTAATCGTTAAATTATAATAAACTTTACGATAGGGTGATGAAAATACCCAATTATAGGTGGTACTCATAAAAAAGCCGTCTACCGTATCCATTAAACACATACCAGCAGTAAATAACAACGGAAAAGCCATTGTTGCATACCACGGTACACCTGCATTTGCTGCGGTAGCCGATGTTGCCAACACTGCAATTTGTGTTGCCGTATCAAATCCCAAGCCAAATAAAAAGCCAACAAAAGCTACTTGCCAATTATGTTTAATCATTCCTAATAATTTTAAAAATAAGCGATAGATTTTAGATGTCACTATCTGTTTATCAATTTCAATGTGTTCGGGATGTTGATGGCTCATCTGCTTAAATTTCAACCAGATATCATGTAAAATAACACTATTAACACTAGCCAATATGAGTAACATAATTCCTGCAATCAACGTACCGATGGCCCCACCGATTTGCTCAAAAACGGGCATAGTATCCTTAGCCCATTCAACAAATACTACCGTTAACAAGGCCATTAACACCACAACCATTGAATGTCCAAATGAAAAACTGAAACCCACACCCCTTGTATTTTTACCATCATTAAGCATTTTACGTGTCATATTATCAATAGCTGCAATATGATCAACGTCAAACGCATGATGTAAACCCATTGTAAACGACAAATAAGCCATCGCAATCATTTCAGGATACTGTGCTGCACGAGTCAGCAATAAAAGTATGCCAGCTATTAAAAAAATCAGAATAACGCTCCCATAGCGTAAAGCATCGGCCTGAATTGTCGCGTGTTTTTTTGTCATCAACATCATAAATTTTCTCCTCGTATTGTCTAATAGTAGATTATCATGTTCGTGACGTGATAGACATTTTTTGAACAAAACATGTCCTTAACGTACAAAAAATGTCCTTTT
>AEMJ01000060.1 GCA_000166735.2 Leuconostoc inhae KCTC 3774
GATATAAAATTCACGAATAAATACTATTTTATGATAAAACAGCGATTGGAAAGTAACCGTATGACCTCATTTCTTTTCCGTATAACTATAAGTGGCTTATTAACATTATTAACCGGCAGTTATCTATTTTTTTGCTCAAGCGAACTAACTAACAGTACTATTTTTTGCATTATTTTAGCTTTATTAATCAGTGCCAGCTTATCTGGCTCTGCTATTGCTGACATTATTCAAGAAAAAATTTAAGACACAATATGATTAATTAAGAAAATAACACATACAGTGACATCATAAAATACCGTGTAGTCTGAACATTAACTTTCAGGCTACACGGTATTTTGATTTCTTTCTAATTTATACAGTACCACGATGATTATTTAGACAAAATAATTTGTCTAAATATATCATCTAATGTTGGCGTCTGTAGGCGGTATCCAGTGACAATGCGTTGTTTGAGTTGCTTTTTCTAAAAATAATTTTGCTTCTTGTTCATTGTCAAAGGTAATCATAAACCCTTCATCATCTTGCTTGGCATTTAAATTCATAAAGTCTGAATTTTTGAAATTACCTTCTATATATAATATTTTTTACCAAAATTACTACGAATTGTATTTGTTTTCCCATTTAAGATTGTTTTCCCATTTTTAACA
>AEMJ01000059.1 GCA_000166735.2 Leuconostoc inhae KCTC 3774
TTGAAGCATTGATGAAACGTTTTGTATTACCGAAGAGAACATATGCAGACAAAGAGACGACTATGTTTTATGTTTATGTCCATAATCTTGTTATGAATGAGTTAATCAGGCGTAAAATCACGACACATAGAGCCGTGACATTTGTTTTGAGATTTACAATTCATGGCAATAAAACAAGAGCCTATCAAGAGACACACCCAATGGCAACTAAACGGACAGCCAATGTGAATGCTAACAAATACTATAAGCGGTTTGATGTTTACGTGGCACAGAGTATAACCATGTACTTAGTCTACAAAGATAGATTAACATTAGCGTTAGATATTAAATACATCAACAATTATGGCATCGATAGATACGTTAACAGTCTGATATTAGAATTATGGAAAGGAAAGCTATGAGAGAAACAGCAACAGATACCCAGTTATGGCCAAAGTGGCTAAAGCGCAGTGAAGCACACAAATATATCAGTGTTGCAGACAATACATTTATTAAACGCTATGTGAACACTGGTAAAGTTAAGGCTTATCCAACCGAGCACGGCATACGATATGATCGTGATGAAATTGATGAAGCAGTGCGACATTATTATGACTAGGAGAGTTTAAGAAAGCGTTAAGCAGAGTTAAGACAACATGATAGTGTGAAATAATGAAAGCGTGTGAACATGCTTTTTTATTTTATCTTAATCTCTGCTTACTTGCTGGTAAGGATAAATAATGAAAGTACAACAAATAGATACAAAGAACGGCAGAACGTGGCAAGTAGACGGCTACTTGATCAATGATAGTCAACAAATTAGAGTTAAAAAGCGGGGTTTTGACAGTAAACGTAGTGCGCAACAATGGTTTAATAATGAGAGTGTTCTGTTTGAAAATGGCGAGAGTAAATACAATAAAAAACAACTCCCAACGTCATGACCGTTAAAGAGTTGTATGATATGTGGCTTGAAACCTATCAGCATACCGTGGAAGAAAGTACGCTTAATAAACAATGAACGTGTTTAATATTCATATCATCCCCGAGTGGGGTAAAATGTTAGTTTCTGATATTAAACCGTTAGACTTACAAAGATATATTAACACAATGCAAGGCAAAATATTGCATTATCGTAAGATAACAGGCTACTTTAGACGATTGCTAAATATAGCGGTACGTATGGATATGATAGATGTAGACCCATTCACTAAAATAGACATGCCAAAAGAGCGCAGACAGACGAAT
>AEMJ01000058.1 GCA_000166735.2 Leuconostoc inhae KCTC 3774
GTTTTATTTTGTTCTTAGTATCGTGATTGGTGTGCCGCAACACTGCGACGAATTGCTTGTTTTGAAACTTCTTCATGATGTTCTTCTGCTTGTTGTGCCGGCTTAATAATTGTGTGACGATAACTAAGTGCCGTAGCAGCAGCTAGAGCAGCTGAACTTAAAATACCAACAATAACGCCTGACTTAAATGATTTCATAATAGTAACAACCTCTTTCTTAAGTTTTATTAAAGTCTATTATCAACTATTTTGACGCATTTGTAAATGAATTTAGTATAATTAACTTATGACTATTAAAACACAAATTATTGCGCATCGTGGCTACCGTGCTGTCGCACCGGAAAATACTTTGCCGGCTTTTGAAGCGGCTTTGGCTTATCAACCAGATATGTTAGAAATGGATGTTCATCGGACTTTAGATGGACATCTGGTAGTTATTCATGATGAAAAAGTTGATCGCACGACAAATGGTACGGGATTTGTTAAAGACATGACTTTAGCTGAAATTAAGTCGCTAGATGCTGGTATTTATAAAGAACCAAAAATGGTTGGTGTAACTATTCCAACTTTTGATGAGTTTTTAACTTTTTTGCGGGCACAAAAGTTTGACCAGACACTGATGTTAGAAATAAAAACAGATCATGTTTCTTATCCGGGTATCGAGAAAGAAATATTGGACAAAATTGACATATATAAACCGGCATATCATGTGTTGTACCAAAGTTTCAACTTGAATTCATTAAAAATTGTCCGGCAATTACAACCAAAGGCAGATATTGCAGCATTAGTATATTGGGCGACACCGATCGTTTATTGGTTAAAATGGCGAGGTGTTTTTGACTATATTCATTCAGATATTCGGATTTTAAAAAATAAGCCAAGGATTTTTTGGCGACCTAACATGCATATAAGAACTTGGACTGTTGATAACGAAGCTGATATGCGACGTGTTTTTAAGGCTGGTTTACGAGGTATGATTACAAATAAAGTGGCATTAGCCACCAAGATACGTCGAGAAATTCAGGGGGATGAACATGACTAAACTGGTTGTTATTACGGGTCCGACTGCGTCGGGTAAAAGTGATTTATCCATTGCCATGGCACAAAAATTTAATGGCGAAATTATTTCCGCCGATGCGATGCAAATTTATCGTAAGCTAGACGTTGGTACAGCAAAAGTGACAAAGGCTGAACGTGCATTAGTACCACATCATTTGATAGATATCGTTGATATGACAAGCCAATTCTCTGTGGCTGATTTTATTGCTCGCGCTGATGAGGTAATTGCTGATATTGTATCACGTGGTAAATTACCGATTATCACAGGTGGGACGGGATTCTATGTCAAAGCATTACTTGGTGAACAACCACTTGATTTTGTAGTAAGTGACGAACAGGAGGTCAACGATTTAAAACAACGCGATTTATCTGAACTGATGCGGACATTACAAATTCTTGATAGCACCTTGGCAGAAAAAGTTGATCAGCATAATAAGCAACGTGTCATTCGAGCGATTCAAATCGCCCGCCATGGTGCACATAGCATAAAACAGATACGTCCTAAATATGAGTCACTAGTTGTTGGTATTGATTGGCCACGTGATATGTTATACGAGCGGATTAATTCACGAGCTCAGAAAATGATTGATGCGGGTTTGTTAGCAGAAGCGCAGCTTATTTTAGATGCCGGTGGTGAGGATTGTCAAGCGGGGAAAGCTATTGGTTATAAAGAATTTTTCCCATATTTAATTGGTCAATCAACGCTAAATGAGTCTATAGCAGACATGCAACAAGACTCAAGACGCTATGCTAAACGTCAACTAACCTATCTTAGACATCAAATTCCAGGATTGATTTGGATTAATGGGGAAGTAGCAAAGGCAGAATTGTCTATGCTTATTGAATCGTGGATATAAAAATGATGATTTAGTTGGCAGTGTATTGTTTAGCAGAATTGAACGTGTAAAAACGCTAATATTGCTGTTTAAAAAAATAATGACATCCATGTTTGATTATGATGGATGTCATTATTTTTTTATGACGAAACATTATATTTTTGATTCAGTATAATCGTCTGTATCAAATTGTTCGGTTTGATCTAACTGTAACATTTGTGCTTGGTTAATTTCTTTGAAAAGTGTACTAGCCATTGTTTGGACAATAGAACCGCCAGAAACACCTTGTTGTACGAAGTCATACTCATATTGGAATGCCTGAATGTAAAGTGCACTACTAACCGGCGCAGATTCGTCTTTGTAATCACGCTTCACACGGTTGAAGAAGCGATTCATTGCCTCACGAACGAAATAAATATGATCATTATCATTGTGTTTGGCATCAAGACGTTCACGTAACTTATCATCTAAATAAATGTCTGTAGCGTGAGTCAAATCGTTGTTGAGCGCAATGAGTTCATCACGTGTGTCAGTCCATTTTTTAATGTTTGCAGCAAATGTGCTATCAGTTGCTAATTTATTTTTTCGGAAGCGCTCACGTTGCGCACGTGTAATAACGCCATTTGCGATGTGCCAAGTTGTTTCGCGTGCATATCGACGTAAAGTACGTTTGAGTTGATGCTTGAATGACATAGTCTGCTTTGGACCATTATTGCGTGTGCGTTGTAGAACTTTAGCGTATATGCCAATTACGTTTGGGCTGTAAGTTTGCGTGATAGAATCACTGTGAATATACGCCAAAGCAAAATCTTGTGTATCTGCTAGTAGTTCAAGAAATTGTGGTGAAGCATTTTTTCTATCATCCATCATGAATAATTTATTTTTTGTGACTGAAGTTGTGTTGACAGTGTTTCACGGATATTATGATCTGATACATGATCAAGAATTTTTAGTGAAGCGTAATCTATCATTTTATCACGGGTTTGGTTGAGATCAGTTACTGTATAGGATTCGATTTTTGCAGGTAATTGTAACGGTAAAACAATGGCGCTAACAAGCATACTGATTAAAATAACTAAAGTTGCAACAATAATGAGTGTTTCACGGTAGGGGAATGCATGACCTGCAATTTTATAAGGTAAAGAAAAAGCCATGGCTAACGTCACAGTGCCGTGCACACCGCTAATAGCAAAAATACGAGCATAAAATTTGTGCTGTTTATTATTACGATCACCAAAAAATAGTGTGAAACTATTTGATTTACGGCGATTCTGTTTATTATTATTGTCACGTAAGGCCCAAAAGTATCGTAAAATCAGCATGATGACATAAATCAAGACACTCAAAGCTGTGAGTTGTAATGTAGCAGACACACCAAGTTTTGTGATTGATAACCATACGCTTGGTAACGAAATACCTAAAATTAGGAAAACAATATCATTTAATACATCCGCAATGGTTTGCCAAATCGTCCGCGAGGTTAATTGCACAGTTGTCGAAGTTAAACGTAGGCGGCTTGATTCCCAATTATGAACCATACCAGTTGCCACGACTGCCAAAATACCAGAAGTTCCTATGTGTTCAGCGAGTAAATAAACAGCAAATGGGGTTAATAAACTAATAGGAATGATCGTCGTTTCAGGGTTTGACGCACGTTGTTGTAAATTAACGCGTAAGGTTACAATGAGAAAGCCTAGAACTGTACCAACAAGGACACCACCAATTGCCACAAAGAAAAAATGTTCTAATCCATGCACAACTGAAAAAGTGCCTTGTGATAAAACAGACAGTGCTAAATCTAACATCACTAGTCCAGTAGCATCATTAAAAAGTGACTCGAGTTCTAGGGCTTCACCAACACCTTCAGGCATATCAGTGCCTGCTGTTAATGATTTAACGGCTACAGCATCGGTGGGTGTGATAATAGCAGCCAATGTAATAGCTAAGGGCAGTGTCCAAGTGACTTCAATGTGATTGGTAATAATACCAACAATAAGCGTTGTCATCACGGCTAAAACGACTGATAATAGCCAAATACCTTCAAAACGTTGTTTGATTTTAGCAAATGATTGTTTTTGACCATCAATAAACATGATTGGCGCGATAATCATTAACATAAAAAATTCAGGTTCCAGTTCAAAGTTTTTAAAAATTGATGTAAATGACATGACAACACCAACAGCAATTAAAATAAAGGCTTCAGGTATTTTGGGGATGAATTCTTTAATAATATTGGTTGCAATAACACCAATCAATAGTAAAGCTAGTGTATATAAAGTAGTCATGTTGCTCCTTATGAATTTTGTAGCGGGCAAATTATGTCAAATTAAAGAGTCATGGCAAAACGCAAACGTCGTTTAACTCATTATAATGAATCGCGTAGTTGAATTGTAGACGGGATCCGGATGTTTTTGGGCAGAAGGCCATGTTCGTTTATAATCAAATTCAATTTTTCAGCAGCGGTACGCCCGATTTCTTGAGGATTTTGTGAAATAGAAGCAATTGCAGGGGAAATCATATCTGCAAATTGATCATCGTCATAGCCAATCAATCCGATATCTTCGGGTACACGTATCTGTTGTGTTTTTAAAAAACGGACAACAGACCATAGCACTTGCCCATTCAGTGCAAAAAGAGCTGTTCGCTGATAAGTGGCTAAGGTAGTTTTTAGAATTGATTGCCAATTGGAATCATCGATTTCAATCAAGTGAACTGTTATCTGACTCCCAGTCAGACCCGCTTTTAAACCATTGTAGCGATTCATACGACTTGATACACCAGTAATACGATTGGCTAATACGATAACTGTATCGTAATGTTTTGTTTTAAATATTTTAGCGAGGTCAACTGATTTTTGAAAATTATCAGACACGACAGCAGGCCAAGTAAACGGTTCGGTGTAACGATCGACTTGCACCACTGGTGTTTTTTTATTGATTAAAAACTGATAGTGATCGGGTTGATGAACTAGTGGCTGCAAAATTATACCATCTACTTGTTCGGTCATCATTTTTTCTAAATTACTTAATTCGCGATCAATATTATTGTCAGCGTCCATAATTAAAACTTGATAATGTGTTTTTTGAAAATAGTCACCAATACCTTTTAGCAAACGAGAGGTGTACATATTAGAAATATCGGCTACAGAGACGCCAATTAAAAAAGAATTGCGTGCTTTTAAGGCTTGTGCTTGTCTATTGGGGCGATAATCAAGTTCGGCAATTGTTTCTTCAATACGAACTTTTGTTGTTTTTGACATATTATCGAATTTATCATTTAAATAACGAGAAATTGTTGTTTTTGAAACGCCAGCTTTTGCAGCAATATCGTTAATTGTGATTTTTTTATCCATGAAGACATTATACGCTAAATTAAAAATAAGGGCTTGACAAAAATTTGGAAGCGTTTACAATAGATCTTGTAAACCGGTTTCCGAAAACGATAAACTAAAAAAGGACAAATGATGGCAAAAGAAAAAATGAGTATCAATCCTGAGAAATTTGCACTACAGTTCATTGCATCTGTCAATTTTGACTTTGATGAAAAAGAACTTGAGAGTATGGCTAAAAAAGAGTTAGCAGCTTATCTTTCTGCTTATTTTCTTGTTGAAAAATTCAATAAAATTGAAAGTCAGAATTTTGATAAATCACAACCACTTGATTTATCAGATTTAGGTTTTGACGCGTTATTGAAACATGTTGCAGATTTAAACAAATATTAAGGAGTATCTTATGAAAAAATCACAAATTGTTTTGAATCATTTAGTGTTCGCATCAGATCGTGAAAATGGCGGGCAACAGTTAGATATGTTAAAAAAAGTCGTTGGTTTTGGAATTCAATCTGCTGAGTTACGACGTGAATATTTTGATGATATCATTGCAGAAACACCGGCTATCGCAGCTTATGCTCAATCAGAAAATCTGCGTCTTTTCTATTCGGTACCCGATGACTTGTTTGTTAATCATCGCGTTAATCCAAAGCTGAGTCAGTATTATCATGAAGCGATTCAGTTAGGTGTTAGTGTTATCAAGTTTAATACGGGAGATTTTGAAACCTTATTGCCAGAAGACATTGCGGCAATAGATAAACTATTAAAACTTGGCATTCAAACAAATATTGAAAACGACCAAACACAGACATCTGGTAAAATGCACGCTATTGAAAAGTTCATGACAGCAGCGCATGCAGCAGATCTTGCAATTGGCTATGTTTATGACATGGGAAATTGGCGTTATGTGGGGGAAAATGAGCTGACAGCAGCAAAGCAGTTAGCACCATATGTCAAATATATTCATGTGAAAGATGATAAAGGTCTGGGGGATAAGGTAGTCACTGTCCCATTAAACGAAGGCGAAATTGCATGGCCAGAAATCTTGCATATATTGCCGCAAAATGTGCCAGTAGCTATTGAGTATCCAACTGCAAATGAACAGACCATTCTTGATGGTATCCAAGCACTTAAAGTGTTTAGTTGAGGTATATGATGACCAATATTATTATTAGTATTTTACTGTTATTGACGTTTGTCGGTTTCATCTACTACATTGTTAAAGGCGGCAATTTAGTGATTGGTTTCTTCATTATGGCGCTACTATGGTCAATCATCGGTCTAGTTCCTTTTAATGTCGTGATTCAAGATGTCATAGCAAAACCAGCACTTAATTATGGGCCGACAATTATATACATCGTGTTTGGCTCGTGGTTTGGTCGCGTATTAGTGGATTCTGGTATTGCCGGATCCATTTCTGCTCAAACTGAAAAAGTTGGTCGGAAGGCGCCGATTCTCGCGGCAATATTAGTTGTATTAGTCACAGCCCTTATTTTTTCTTCAGCTTATGGTGTCGGATCAGTTATTGCAATTGGGGTTATTTTGATTCCAATTCTGTTGTCCATTGGTGTCCCTAAAAAGGTGGCTATTCCAGCATTTACGATGGCTATTGGTGCGCCAATGTATATTAATGTGGTCTTGTTTAATCAAATTAAAGCTTTTTTTCCATCAGTTAGTTTCTCTGGTAAATATTTAATTTTTGGTCTAGCAGCCATGAGTGTTCAATTGATTGGTGTGATTATTTTTATTTTAGTGAATAGTAAAAGTATTAAAAACGGTAAAATTGAAACGATTGCTACCAATAGTCAGGTTGAATTTAAAAAGACACATCCAATCACTTTTATTGTACCCATCATACCAGTTGCCCTAAATATGTTTTTTCATTGGGATGCCATTCCAGCATTGTTGTTAGCAACAATTATTGCTTTACTTTTAACTGGCCAAATGAAATCTTATACTGGCTTGGTTGCATTTATCAATAAAACAGTTTCACAAGCAATTAATGACATTTCTGGTTTAATTATATTTTTGATGGCACTGGTTATGTTTGCCGGTGCTGCTACGGTTAATGTTCCTCATTTTAAAGGCATTATTGAAGTGATCTTGCCGCATAGTCCCTTAGTTTTGGCCATAGCAGTAGGCATTTTGGCACCATTAGCCTTATTCCGTGGGCCGCTTCATGTTTGGGGTGCTGGTGCGGCAACAGCAGCAGTCTTAGCGGCAACTGGGACATTTCCACCAATTTTCTTGTTACCATTACTGTACACAGCAAGTATTATGGCAGTTTCAATCGACTTAACACAATCATGGAACACATGGGCATTAACGTATTCTAAACTTGAAACAAAAGAGTATTTAAAAATGGGTATTCCAGTGATGTGGCTAGTGTCGATTGTTAATGAATTATTAGTGTTTGCTTTTTTTGGACATTAAGACGATTAATTTAAGGAGAATAAAATGAGTGAAATTTTAACATTAGGTGAACCAATTGTTACTTTTACATCAACTGATTTAAATGCGGGATTAGTGGATAGCATTAATTATTATAAGTTTTTGGGTGGTGCTGAACTTAATGTTATGATTGGTGCTAGTCGTTTAGGACATAGTACTGAATACATTTCGCAAGTGGGTGCCGACCCATTAGGACAGTTTGCAATCAAAGAGATATCAAAATACCATGTTGGTAATCATTATATTTCAACTGATGACGATAACTGGACTGCTTTTCAGTTAAAAGAGTTAGTTGATCAAGGAGATCCAGCCACCTTTAATTTCCGACGTCGGTCGGCAGCGGCACATTTTGATAAATCAAATATTGATCATATTGACTTTACTGGGGTTAAAATAGCACATTTATCAGGTATTTTTCCAGCTATTTCAATGCAGGCACGAGAAGCATTTCGTTACTTCGCTGAACAACTGATTGCACATGAAATTCAAACGACATTTGACCCTAATTTACGTCCAGCCCTGTGGGAATCACAGGCGGTGATGATTGAAACAATTAATGATTTAGCTAAATATGGTGAAATTGTTTTACCTGGTATTAATGAAGGTGAAATTTTGATGGGATCACGCGATCCCGAAAAAATTGCCGACTTTTACTTGGCTAATAGCGACAGAACGCAGACCGTAGTGGTAAAACTTGGGCCAGAAGGTGCGTATGTCAAAAATAAGTCCGGTGATAGTTACATAGTTAAAGGATTTAATGTTAAGAAGGTAGTCGACACGGTTGGTGCCGGGGATGGCTTTGCACTAGGGTTGATTACGGCGCTAATTGAGGGGTTACCAATGGCTAAAGCAGTTGAACGTGGAAATGCGGTTGGCGCTTTACAGGTGCAAACAACTGGTGACAATGATGGCTATCCAACACGCGATCAATTAACACAATATTTAGTATCAGAACAGAAAGAGGATTAAACATGACAAAGCAAGTATATTTACCAGATGATGTACCATCGGTTGGTAAGAAAATTTTAACTGAGGCCGGTTTTGAGGTTGTCATCGGTTCTGGACGTGAACGTCAGACAATGAAACAAGAAGGCGCGCAAGCGTCTGCAGTTTTGATTGGTACACAGACATTTGATGGTGATATTATGGACAGCATGCCCAATTTAAAAGTGATCGCCCGTAATGGTGTTGGTTATGATGCGGTTGATGTTGATGCAGCAACAAAACGTGGTATTTACGTGGTGAATACACCCAAAGCTTTGTCTGGTTCAGTTGCTGAAACAGCTGTCTCTGAATTATTAGCGATTAGCAAAAACTTGTATCAAAATTCAGCAGCAATTCATGATGACAACTGGAACTACCGTAAGGCGCATCCTGGTCGTGATGTTGCAGGCAAAACAGTAGGTATTCTTGGTTTTGGTCGTATTGGCCAACAAGTAGCCAAAAAGTTAAGTGGATTTGATGTTAAAATAATTGCTTATGATCCATTTGCAAAATCAACAAATAACGTTGAAATTGTTGATCGTGAAACGATTTTTAAAACTGCTGACTATGTCATGGTTCATTTACCGGCAATACCTGAAACAAAACATTCAATTGGTTCAGCTGAATTTAAAATGATGAAAAACGACGCCTATTTGATAAACATGGCTCGTGGGGTGATTATTGTTGAGTCAGAGTTAGTGACTGCTTTAAAAAATGGTGACATTGCTGGTGCTGCTCTGGATGTTTTTGAAGAAGAACCATTGCCGGTAACCAATCCTTTAGTTGGTTTAGACAATGTTTTGTTAACACCACACATTGCGTCTAACACGATTGAGACAAAGGCGCAGATGGCAACTGATGCAACAAAAGATATTGTGCGTGTGTTGCAGGGAAAAATGCCAGAAGCTAATGTGAATCAGTTAAATTAATATTTGTTTTTTAAACGTTCTTGATGAGGGACGTTTTTATTTTAAACGTGTATAATGGAATTATTCTAACAATTCCAAGGAGAAATTATGGCTAAATTAACACGATTTTATAATTCATTTCAACCGAATCACTATGATATATATTTGGATATCGATCGATCGGCAAAAAAATCAGTGGGAAAACAACGATTTCAGGGATAGCGCAAACTTCAAAAATTGCCCTACATCAAAAAGATTTGTCTGTTAGTACTGTACAAGTTGATGGTCAGCAAGTACCCTTTATGCTTGATAGTGAACGCGATGCACTTAATATAACATTACCAAACTCTGGGGAAATACAGATAACCATTGACTACACCGCACCGTTAACTGATACGATGATGGGTATTTATCCTTCTTACTACGAAATTGACGGCGAAAAAAAGCAAATTATTGGGACACAGTTTGAGACTAATTTTGCACGCCAAGCTTTTCCTTGTATTGATGAGCCAGAGGCTAAAGCAACATTTGATCTAGCCATTAAGTTTGATGAACAGGCAGACGAAACGATATTGGCTAATATGCCAGAACTACGCGTTGAAAATGATATCCATTATTTTGATACCACGGTCAAAATGTCAACTTATTTAGTTGCCTTTGCATTCGGTGAGTTACAAAAAAAGCAAACGCAAACGGACAGTGGGGTTAAGGTTGGTGTTTATGCGACAAAGGCACATGATCCTAAAACACTTGATTTTGCATTAGATATCGCTAAACGTTCAATTGAATTTTTTGAAGACTTTTATCAAACACCTTATCCATTATCACAATCAAATCAACTGGCATTACCTGACTTTTCAGCGGGCGCCATGGAAAACTGGGGCTTGGTCACTTACCGTGAAGCGTATTTGGTACTTGATCCAGACAATACGGCATTAGAAGCTAAACAGGTTGTGGCAACAGTGATTGCTCATGAACTCGCGCACCAATGGTTTGGTGATTTGGTGACGATGAAATGGTGGGACGATTTGTGGCTAAATGAAAGTTTTGCTAACATGATGGAATATGTTGCGATTGACGCGCTTGAACCTGATTGGCATATTTGGGAATTATTCCAGATATCTGATGTACCAGCAGCATTGCATCGTGATGCAACCGATGGCGTGCAAGCTGTGCATGTTCAAGTAAATCATCCAGCTGAAATTGATTCACTGTTTGATGCCGCAATTGTTTATGCAAAGGGTGCACGTATGCTTGTCATGGTACGTGCGTTAATTGGCGATGATGCTTTGCGTGAAGGGTTGAAGAATTATTTTGCTGCACATAAATATAATAACGCCACTGGTGCTGATTTGTGGCAAGCCTTGGGTGAGGCCTCCGGGCAAAATATTGCAGCTATCATGAATTCGTGGTTAGAACAACCAGGATATCCAGTCATTTCTGCCGAAGTGATTGATGGTCAGTTAACTTTAACACAGCAACAATTCTTTATCGGAGAAGGACAAGCTGCCAATCGTTTGTGGCAAATTCCTATTAACAGTAACTATGAAGTAGCGCCAAAAATAATGGCTGAACAAAAGGTTGTTCTAGGTGATTATGTGACGTTAAGACGAGATGCGGGCGAAGCATTTTATCTCAACATGAGAAATGAGTCACATTTTATTGTCAAATATGACGCCACTCTCCTACAAGATATTTTAACTAATGTTGACCAACTAGATGCGATTACACAACGTCAAATCATTCAAGATATGCATATACTTGCTCAGGGACGACAAATCGCATTTTCAGAAATTGTACCGTTACTCTTACGTTTTGCTAATAGTGAATCCAAGATTGTTAATGATGCGCTATATGCTGTTGCACAAGACTTACGTCAGTTTATGACACCTGATTCTGATGAAGAAAAAAACTTGAAACAGTTTTATGATAAATTGAGTCGTCAGCAATTTGAACGGTTAGGTTGGCATGCAAAAAATAATGAGTCACTTGATGATGAATTAACGCGTCCTTATATTGTTGCTGCGGCGTTATTTGCTGAAAATACAGAAGCAACTACACAAGCACATGAGTTATTCAAAACACATGAGGGCGACTTGCAGAATTTAAAAGCAGAAATACGGTTGTTTATTATCCGTAATGAAGTTAAAAATTACGGCAATCAGGCGTTATTTGATACGTTGTTCTTAAATTATCGCAAGTCCTCTGATGCAAGTTACAAAAAAGATTTGCGTGCGGCGATTACGAGTGTGACAGATCCACAACTTATGAGTCAATTAGTGACGGCATTTAAAAATTCAGATGTGATTAAACCACAAGATTTACGGGGATGGTTTGGGAGTGTTTTGCGTAATCCACATGGTCAACAAGCTGCTTGGGATTGGTTACGCCAAGATTGGGATTGGTTAGAATCTAAAGTTGGTGGTGATATGGAATTTACAACCTATATTACTGTGGTAGCTAGTATTTTAAAGACAGCTGAACGTTTAGAAGAGTTTAGGTTGTTTTTTGAACCAAAAATTGATCAACCTGGCTTAACCCGTGAAATTAAAATGGATATACGTGTGATTAGTGGTCGTGTGGCACTAATCGAATCTGAAAGGAATGCAGTGAACCAAGTAATAGTTGATAATATATAAGCACGAAGTAGGAACCATGATTTTGGTTCTTTTTATTGTAGAAAAATAAAAATCAAGATAATGATAAAATCATGAAGTACTTAGCTGTTTTAGTTTGATTAAAAAAGAAACAGATGTCTGTATTTTAATAAAAATGTCAAACGTTTAATTGCTTCTTGCTATTTTTTATGGTTTAATATTTAACGGACAAAATAAAGGTTGCCAGTGAGCAATCATTTTGAAAGGGAATTATAATGACACAAAGTCAGACAAGTAACAAAGAAGACAATTTAATGTCAAGCAAGATGACTAGCGAACAAAAAGTGGTCCTTGGCTCTACAACACTAGGATTCACATTAGATCACATGGACGCAACATTTTTATCATTTGCCTTGGCACCAATGATTGCTGAATTGCACATTACTGGCGCGCAGGGTGGTATTATCGCTGCCATGTCTAACTGGGGTGCATTACTTGGTAGTGTTCTGTTTGGCATATTAGCTGATCGCATTGGTCGTGTGCGCGTCTTGTCATATACCGTGATGTTAGTGACATTTGCGACAGTTATTCTAGCATTTTTAGATAATGCACACACGATTTATGCCTCTCGTTTCTTATTAGGTATGGGTACTGGTGGTGAATACGGTGTCAGTATGGCATTGATTGCTGAAAGTTTTCGTGCTAATCGTGTCGGCAGAATGAGCTCAATTACAGCAATTGGGGGTCAAGTTGGGGCTATTTTGGCAGCAATTTTAGCAACGCTCATTATGCCAGCCTTTGGTTGGCGTGGTTTATTCATGATTGGGTTCCTACCACTAATCGTCGTTTATATTGTTCGTCGTCATTTAAAAGAAACGCCAGCGTTTGAACAACTTAAATCAGATTATAAATCAGGTCGAAAAAAATTCAGCTTTAAGTTTATCGCCAATACACCAAAACGTGCTTACACGTCACTTGTGTTGATTATTATGTTAACTATCCAAACGTCTGGGTATTATGGCTTGATGAATTGGTTACCAACAATCATGAGAAAGCAGTTGGGAATAACTGCAACTGTGACGGCAGGTTATGTGAATCTGGGTATGATCCCAATTATTTTGGGAATGGCTGTTGGAATGATGACATTTGGGAATATTTTAGATAGAATTGGACCACGACAGGCGTTTGCTATTTTCCTGGTTGGTTCTGCTATCATGATTTACACGTTTACGTTTGCTTATAATATGTGGACGCTAACCATATTGGGCGCTATCGTTGGTTTTTTCTCTAATGGCATGTACGGTGGTTTTGGTGCCGTTATTAGTCGTCTGTACCCAGCAGAAATCAGAGCAACGGCGGCTAACACGCTCATGGGATCGGGCCGTGCTTTAGGCGCTTTCTCGTCAGTTGTTATAGGTTGGATCATGGATAATTATGATGTCGCCGCAGTTATGTTGAGTTTGACAATTATGTACTTGATTAGTTTGGCATTCATGCTAACAATCCCAGACTTTAAAAAACTGGGGGCCAATAGTCAGTATCAAGAGACAAATTAATGAATCTTGTTGTCCGCAAATCAAAATGATTTGTGGATTTTTTGATGCCGTCTTAATGGGTGTATAATGAGAATAATTATTGAAAGGCATGTTAAAATGACAAATATACAACAATTCGGCAAAAAAATAGTGGATAAAGCAACTGAAATATCTGAATTATCAACAATTGGCTTTTATGATGAGACATGGGAAAAGGCAGATATTTTGAATCATTTAATACGTCAGGCTTTGCCTGAGTACCATAGTCATGCCATAGAAGATAACTGGCTAACCGATCATTTGGCCACATTAGAGTTAACAATATTAGATTTTTTGAGAAGCCAACAACCGTTGACGATACCTATTTTTTATACAATTGCTGCACAGTTATTAGGCTTTGACGACGAATTGCAGGCGACCAATTTTGATGGGCGACAGGTCTTTAAAAATACTGGGCTTGCCACAACTGACGTATCAGATATTTATCACGCGTGGTATGTCCTTTTAAACACACATACGAAAAATGGCTTAATGTTTGTTGACGAGTTAGCAAGCCATGGTTATTTTAAAGCCACCAATCAGCGTATCTTATTTAATGGTAAGTCCTTAGTGACTTACGATACGACAGATTTAATTCAAGAAACCGTCTGGGTAGAAACATCAGTCGATTCGGATAATGATGGTCAACTAGATCTTGTGCAAGTTGATATTCAACGACCAAGATCTCTTGAAAAATTACCGGTTTTATTTACAGCATCACCGTATTATCAGGGAATGATGGTGAAAGAAAACGATGCGAAAATTCATGACGTTAATCAACCGTTGACATATAAAACACCAACGCAAGTGTCTGACATGCCAACTTCTCATCATGACTTGAAAGACAGCCAGACAATTTTACCACGAGCAATTGCGGGTGTAACAACAACTGCAACAAAAACCTTTACAGATCTTGCAGGTCGCGCTTGGGACTTAAACAATTATTTTCTATCACGCGGTTTTGCGGTAGCCTACGCTGCTGGTATTGGTACGAGGCATTCTGACGGCATGCAAGACACTGGTTCACCAGAACAGGTTGAGTCGATGAAGAACGTCGTTGAGTGGCTAGCGGGCAATCGTGTAGCTTTCACGGACAGGACAAGCCAGATTGCAATTAGTGCCGACTGGGCCAATCATAAAATTGCCATGACTGGTCGTTCTTATTTAGGCACGTTAGCTACCGCAGTAGCCACAACGGGTGTTGAGGGCTTGAAAACGATTATTTCTGAGGCGGCAATTTCTGATTGGTATCAATATTATCGAGATAATGGTTTAGTGATTGCACCTGGTGGTTTTCCAGGTGAAGACATGGATGTGTTAGCTGAATTAGTTTATAGTCGCATGCAGGATTCTGCTGATTGGTCACGCACACAAGAATCTTGGCATGCCTATCAGAATAACACGAAACAGTTTCAAGATCGTCAAAATGGCAATTATGATGGTTATTGGGATGCACGAAATTATCTGAATCAGGCCAAAAACATTAAGGTAGATATCATTTCTGTTCATGGCTTAAACGATTGGAATGTGAAGCCACGTCAAATTTATCGTTTGTGGCAAACACTGCAGGGACAAGGTCATCAACATAAATTAATTTTGCATCAAGGACAACATATTAACATTAACAATAATCGGTCGCTTGATTTTGCTGATCAAATCAACTTGTGGTTTTCTGATAAGTTATTAGATCTTGATATTAACGCCACAGCAATTTTACCAACAGTGACTTGGCAAGATAACACACAAGCGCAAACTTGGCATAAATTAAATGGTTGGGGCATATCAGCAAATGAGAAGACATATTATTTAGCAGCAAATCAACTAACCATAGCGCCTGCAGGTGGTGAAGGGAGCTTTACGGATTATTTGCCTGAGGTATTATTTAAAAAATATACAACGAATTTCAATCATTGGCGTGATCAAACTTTGCAAAAAGTACCAGAATTAGCACACACACAACAACATTTTAGAAGTGATCTTATCGCAAAAACGCAAGTCATTAATGGTGAAAGTATTCTACATTTGCGCGTTAAATCATCGCAAAATATTGGGATGGTCAGTGCGATGTTAATTGATTATGGTGAGGACGATTATATAAAGCCTCACCCGACTAATCAAAATGTCATGGTTGATCGTGGCGTTAATTTTGCCAAAGTCGCGTTACAAGAATTTGAGTTACAAAATGCGAATCACAAAATGATTACTATTGGGCATATTAATTTGCAAAATCGCACAAGTTCTTGGCAAAACGATGCATTAGTCGCCAATGAATATGTCTCAATAACCCTTAAATTGCAACCAACATTGTACACATTGCGTGCGGGACATCGATTAGGATTAATTATTTATGCCACCGATTTTGAAATGACGATACGAGGTAATCAGGATATTACTTACACAATTGATTATGAAAATAGTCAGTTAACGTTACCCCAATAAAAAATTGTCCGGCATTCACTCGACCTCCTAGTGAATGCTGGGCAATTTCAGTTAACCTGTTATTTTTTAACTCTCGGGATTTGGCGTCGTGAGTGAATTATTGTGAATATAGCTACGAAATGTTTTAAAAGTATCCGCAAATAATTCGTCAGGTTCAATATTTAACATCTCTTTTGGAAAATAGAATCGTTTATCAAATGACACTTTTCCTTTAATGGCAGCAACAAGTGGCGATAACTCTGATAACTCTCTATGTGAGCCATCATCTAATACAAAGTCGATTTGCGTTCGTGGTTTGGCGACGTTGGGCTTGTAATCATCATAAGGTAGATCAAAGGCATCATTACGTGCTGTGTAGTAATTAGCATTATAGCCGGCAATGCCAACTAGCTGGTCTAGATCTTCTAGCAGCGGGGCTGTTTCATCATTAATAATAATAGATTTTAATGGCCGTCGATCTAGGAAACGTTGTGATAGGTCAGATAAAATTGGATCTGGGTGATGGCGCCACATAGCAATATAAGTCATAAAAACATGGTCATCAATTTGTAAATAGTCTTCAATATTTAGAGGCGTATCATTAAATAATGGTGTCAGTAGTGGGCCAACAAAGTCTCTTTCATGTGTTCCACTGGCACGATATAATTCACGTGCGCGCTGCAATAAATGCTCAAGCAGCACTTCCATGCCACGTGATACGGGATGAAAGTATACTTGCAGGTACATTTGATAACGGCTAACAACATAATCCTCAACAGCGTGCATACCCGCAATGTCAAAAGCAATGCCATTTTTAGTCGGTTTCATTGTTCTTAAAATACGGTCGATATCAAACTCACCATATTTCGTACCAGTAAAATACGCATCACGCAATAAATAGTCCATACGATCGACATCTAGTTGGCTAGAAATTAATTGCACAACTTGTGGATTATCATAGGTTTTAGCAATGACACTGGCAACTTTATTGGGAAAGTCTGGCGCAACACTGGCTAATACTGTATGTATTTCTGTATCGCCTGTGATGATTTCGCGTGTAATTGCCTCATGATCTGTACCAAATAGGTGTTCAAAAGTGTGTGAAAATGCACCATGACCGATGTCATGCAGTAAAGCTGCTGCTAAGGTTACTAACCGTTCGTCTTTTTGCCATAAGCCATCATCAGGTGTTTGAGACAGATAGTATTGTTCAAAGTGTTCCGTGATACGTCTAGCAATCTCGTAGGCACCAACAGAATGACCAAATCGTGAATGCTCAGCGCCGTGAAAAACAGCACTAGTGATACCTAGCTGTTGAATACGTCGTAAGCGTTGAAATTCACTTGTGTTGATTAAATCAAGAATGACTCGATCTTGAATATGAATAAAGTTGTGAATAGGATCACGGAGTACTTTTTCGTTCAATAATTTATCTTTTAACATATTCTGCCCTTTTTGTCTTTCTTATATTATAATTGATTTCTAAAGAAAATAATAACAAAAGTTGTATTAATGCGTCAGAAGAGTGAAATAGTGTATTTACTTGGCACATTAACAATGAATTTTACTTTAAAACAGTTGAAATGAGAAATAGAATGGCAAATGATAACGTCAATATTTATTTAAAAACAACAATCAATCAAGCGGGCGAGTCTGAAGTTTTTGAATTTGACACAACAGGGGAAGTATTAATAAAAAATGGGGAATTTTTTTGCGTTATGTGGAAGTCATTGCCGGTCAAAATCAAACAAAAGTGTTATTTAAAATAGCAGGTGAGCGTGCGCGATTAAATCGGAGTGGTGATGTGTTGACAAAGCTTTCTTTCTCAAAGGGACAACGATTACCGGCGCACTATCAGACACCAGCAGGACAGATGCAGTTAGAAACATATACAACAGCCTTATCAAGTCAACTGGATGTGATACAGCTATCAGGTTTGGCAAATATTAGCTATGATCTTTACGCAAACGATGCAATTATAGGGCAATACGATATTTTGTTGCAATTTACGCAAAAATCTAGTAAACTTAATTAGTTAGAAACTCGAAAGGACGTGCACTATGGCACTCACACAATTAAGCAGTCACCCAAAAGAAGAATTAGCGTTGGTTGAAATTGCTTCTGAAATTTTGGCGGAACATAAAAACGTTATGCCGTTTAGTTCACTAGTACAAGAAATTCAGGATTTTTTGGCAGTTGATGCCGAGACGTTCCAGTCACGTCTCTCACAATTTTATACAGATTTAAATACTGATGGTTCATTTATTTCCCTTGGAAACAATGAATGGGGCCTACGAGCTTGGTATCCCGTTGATGCTATTGATGAATCAATTCATGAAATTGATGATGATGATGATACACCAAAGCGTAAAAAAGTTACAAAGAAAGTCAACGTTTTTGCGGATGCATCTACAGATGATGACGTCATTGATTACAATGATGATGATCCAGAAGATGAAGATTTCGGTGAAGTTAGTAACGATGAAAATGGTGCTGATGATTCTGAAGTTGCAGATGATGACGAAGATGACGATGACGAAGATATTGCTGTTGGCGATGATGAATCGATTGATGAAAATTTGACAGAACTTACCGGCACAAATGATTTAGATGATTTGAGCGACGGTGATATCGAAAAATGATTGTATTGAAAATTCGCGGAAGCGTTTTTTTTTGCAATTAAACACTGGTACATCAGCGTTTGTTTTAAAAATTACAAATATAATTAATAAACTTTCTAAAAAAGGTTGCTTTTTTAGAAGAATGTCTGTAATATATATAAATGTGCTACGGCATTGTTTGCTCCTTTAACTCAGTTGGTTAGAGTAGGGGATTTTTAATCCCAAGGTCCTCGGTTCGAGTCCGAGAGGGAGCACTGATTTAACAATCAGGAGACCTTGGGATATTCCATTAAAAGCAAGTAACTTCGGTTGCAAGTAACTTCGGTTACTTGCTTTTTTTGTTCTCAAAAATTTGCACAAAGAGATAAAACATAGTATTATTAGATACAGACGTTGAGACGGACATTTTGTGAGATTACCCTTGAATAAGAGACATCATGTATGGTGAGAATGATGGAGGGAACTAGCAAAGACTACCGTTGAGGTTTGGTATGAGTATGCTAAAAGCTGAAATTACCATCGGAGTAATTGGTCGTTAACCTAATTGTTTTAAGGAGTGCGTATATTTACGTCTAAAATTGGGTTGGTACCGCGCAAAAGCGCCCCTAGATTAAGTTCTAGGGGCGCTTTTTTTTACGCCGATAGCTTTAAATTATAGGAGAAACATGTTGGAGGAGTACTGCTAATGGCAGAAAAACAAAACAGAGAATTAAATAGAGACTTATCGTCCCACCAAATGCAAATGATAGCCCTTGGTGGGACAATCGGTGTTGGTCTATTTATGGGATCAGCTTCAACAATTCAGTGGACAGGGGTTTCCGTTATATTGGCGTATGCACTTGCAGGATTTGTGCTTTATCTGGTCATGCGTGCGTTAGGTGAGATGCTGTATGTTGATCCATCCGTCGGATCCTTTGCAAACTATGCAACAAAATACATTCATCCACTAGCAGGCTATTTAACAGTCTGGGCAAACGTATTTCAGTGGCTCACAGTTGGCATATCAGAGACGATTGCAGTTGGCTTGTACTTGGACTTCTGGTTTCCTGGAATTCCGAGTTGGGTAACAGGAGTGGTTGTATTGGTAACGCTAACGTTAGCAAATCTAACCACTGTCAAAGCTTATGGGAATATGGAATCATGGTTTTCCATGATTAAAGTTGTGACGATTATTCTGATGATTGTTCTTGGCCTAATGGTTATTTTGTTTGGTTTTGGTAATCATTGGCAACCTATTGGTTTTTCTAATCTTTGGCAGCATGGGCCTTTTTTGCAGGTGGGTTTAAAGGATTTATGTTTGCCTTATCAATTGTTATTACATCATATCAAGGCATCGAAGTGATTGGTATTACTGCCGGTGAAACCGAGAATCCAAAGCATGCAATTGTGGCGTCAATTAGATCAATTGTTGCCCGAATTTTAATTTTTTATATTGGGGCAATTTTCGTTATTATTACAATATATCCATGGAATCAATTGGATCAAGTCGGTTCGCCGTTTGTGGAAACTTTTTCACGTGTTGGTATTACAGCAGCAGCTGGAATCATTAATTTTGTGATGTTGACCGCAGCAATGTCAGCGCTGAATTCTGGTATTTTCAGTTCGAGTCGTATGTTGTATACCTTGGCACTGAATAAAGAATTACCACCAAAATTTTTAGGATTATCAAAACATCATGTCCCCACATTACCAATTTTAGCCATTTCAGGTGGTATTTTTCTGGGAATCATACTAAATGCAGTATTACCTTTTTCTGGCGTGGTAGCTCAAATATTTTCGTGTTAGTGTATTCTGCTAGTACATTGCCTGGTATGGTACCATGGTTCATTATTTTGTGGAGTCAAATAAAGTTTAGACGTGAAAATGAGCAACATCTAGTTGAGCATCCGTTCAAAATGCCTTTAGCACCTTACACAAATTACTTTGCCATGATAATGCTGCTGATTACGCTTGTATACATGGTAATCAATCCGGATACACGAGTACCACTATTTATTGGTTTGGGATTTCTGATTATCATGTCGATTATCTTTTTGTTGACACGTAAAAGGCATGCTAAAAATAAGTAGCAAATTAACAGCATGTTATTGATATAAATGATAAAATAGGTAAATATTAAACACGGAGGAAATATGTTTGGCATTATGAATAAAGACGGTACACTTTATTTTTGATTATCATAACAATGGTAATCAAAAATTAGAATGATAACTGTTTAATTAGATGATGACAAGCATTTCTAAAATTATGAAAATAGCAATAGATGCAATGGGTGGTGATTTTGCGCCACTAGAAATTGTTAAAGGTATTGAACAAGCACGCGATCGCTATAAAGATATTGCATTTCAGCTGTATGGTACAGAAAATAAGGTTAAGCCCTTAGTCCAAAATTGGGAACGCATTGAATTGATTCCAACGACTGAGGTCATAGAGATGGGTGACGAGCCTGTGAAGGCGATGCGCCGTAAGAAGGATTCATCGATGGTACAGGCTGCTATGGCTGTTAAAGAAGGCCGTGCAGACGCATTATTTAGTGCTGGCAATACAGGTGCGCTATTATCAAGTGCAATTTTCTTGATTGGTCGCATCAAAGGTGTTGATCGTCCTGCACTAGCATCAGCATTGCCAAGTTTTGATGGGCCTCATGATCAATTTGTGTTTATGGATTTAGGCGCAAATGCAGAAAATAAACCATCACATTTATATCAATATGGCATTTTGGGCAGCTTTTACGCAACACATGTCTTAGGTATCAAAAATCCGCGTGTTCGACTGCTCAATAATGGGGCAGAAGAAGACAAAGGTGATGAAATTCATAAAACAGCACATATGTTAATGAAAAATGCACCATCATTTAATTTCATTGGTAATATCGAAGCACGTGAATTACTTGAAGGTACTGCTGATGTTGTGGTTGCTGATGGCTTTTCAGGTAATGCCGCTTTGAAAGCAACAGAAGGTACAGCATTAATGATGTTGCAACAAATTAAAAATGCTATTATGTCCTCTGGTATTAAAGGTAAAATCGGCGGTGCGTTGCTTAAACCAGCCTTTCGAGAGGTTCAAAAAAAGTTGGATTACAATGAAGCTGGTGGTGCTGTGATTTTGGGCGTCAAAGCACCAGTGGTTAAGACACATGGTTCAGCAAAAGCGAACGCCGTGGCTAATACTATGGGACAAATCAAGACAATGATTGATAATCAATTAGTGCTAGATATACAGGCGTATATCACAGCACACAAAGAGGAACTCCAATCTGGTAAAGAAGTGCTGCATGCACAACTCACTGATTAGTGGTATACTATTCACTTGAGATAATTGATTAAATAAATATTGGAGAACCAGTAATGGCTATGGAAAAAGAAGCAATCTATAATATGATGGCTGACGAGATTGCAGAACGTTTCAATATAAAACGTTCTGCCGTTACACCTGATTTAAATTTTTTGACTGACATTGATGCAGATTCTATTGATTTTGTTGAATTGATTTTGGAAGTTGAAGATATGTTTAACATCAGCATTTCAGACGAAGATTCAGAAAACTTAATCACATTACAACAAACTGTTGATTATATTGTGGCACATCAAATTTAAAAGATAGGCACAACCTAATTGACACTTACTAAAAATAAGTTTATACTAATTTGAAAGTTCATTGAATAAAACTATTGTGTCAAAAAAAGTATGTTGTTTGAACAAAGCACTGTCCGTCTGAATGATGAACATGTTGGCGTTGTGATTGAACGGTTATGCTAAATCATTAGCGCTATGTCATGTTTAGCATTTCTGTACAAATGAAATATTTGTGCGGAAGTGTTTTTTTAATCAATTGAAGCGCAACTACAAAAAACTTGAAAAAATTTGAGGATTAGAATATGTCAGAAATTCAAAGAAATACGCCGTTAATTTCGCAGTTATTAGACACGTGGATCAAAGGTGAAACTAGTGAGGAATATACTCTTGCTAATTATGCTAATGCTGCCGCAATTATATTTCAAAACGTTTCTGCAGTGAATTGGGCGGGATTTTATTTGTATCATTCAGAAACGAATACGTTAGCTTTAGGGCCGTTTTTAGGCAAACCAGCCACTGCTCTGATTACACCTGACAAGGGTGTTGTGGGCAAGGCATTTACTACGCAGGAAACAATTGTTGTACCAGATGTGCGTGCTTTTTCTGGACATATTGTATGTGATGTTGATTCAAATGCAGAAATTGTGATACCAATTACCACTGCAAACGGTCAAAAAATTGGTGTTTTAGATATTGATTCAACAGAACTCAGTCGATTTGGTAAACAAGAACAGACTGACTTAGAACATTTTGTTCAAACATTGTTACAGTACGTCAACGCTATTTAGCTAGGTGATGAATCACGTTGAACAAATCAAGCAAAATGATCAGGAAACATCTGATAAGACGCATTGCCTGTATGTGATGACACAATATGAACTGCAAGTACTTGTCATGCAAATTTCAAAAAATATTTTGGGTTGCCATTCAAGCATATTGCAAGATTTAATACACGGTTAAAAACGACCGGGGGTCGCTATTTATTGGTCAGTCATGATTTGGAATTTAATTTTAAAATGGCTAATTTACCAGAATTTGAAGGTATCGTTAAACATGAATTAGTTCATTATCATTTGCACATACAACAACGAGGATATCAACATAAAGATTTAGATTTCAAAAAATTACTTGCACAAGTGGGTGGGTCACGCTTTGCGCCATCTTTAAAACAGGAACAAATAAGACAATGTTTTTGGCTATATTGCTGTGAAAATGGCCATAATATGACACGAAAACGACGTTTTCAAGAAAAAATTATTGCTGTGGTCAGTGTGGTGGAAAAATACGCTTTCTGGGCCAAACTAGCAATAAATGACCGTCTTCAGGTATAATGAGTGTAGACAAAATACGAAAGTGAGAATAACATGATTCAGTTGATTTTATCCGATCTTGATGAAACACTATTAAACGATGATGGATCCATCCATCAAAAAATATTGATGCGATTCAAAAGTTTACGCAAAATGGTGGTTATTTTGTGCCAAATACTGGGCGGTCATATAAATCAGTTACTGGAACGTTGAACACGTTAGGTTTAAATCAGGCAAGACAATATGTTGTGTCATATAATGGTGGGGCAATTATTGCTATTGAACCTGATGGTAAAGAAGAAGTTGTTGCCCAGCACAATATGTCGCTTGATTTAGCAAAAAAAATTTTTGAGCTTGGGCAAATTCAAGATGACGTTGATACACATATTTACACATTAGATAAATTATTTATTTATAACATCTCACCTGCTGATAAGCAATATATGAGCGAACGACAAGTACCATATACTGAAATAACGAGTGATGATTTAACTTTTTTAGCTAATGAAAAACCAATTATGAAAGTTATTTTTGAACATAGTGAGCCAGCCGTACGGCAAAAAATTGCTGATAACGTAACAAATGAGTTAGCGCTATCAGTTTTACTGACATTTAGTTCAAACCGTTATGTTGAATTTAATCCTAAAGGGGTCGATAAGGGTGTAACTGGATTAGAATTGGCAGATATACTACATATTGACCATGCTAATACAGCCGCTTTAGGGGATAATTTAAATGATGCTGCACAAATTAAAGCAGCAGGTGTCGGCGTTGCTGTTGCCAACGCCAAACAAGAAATTAAAGATATTGCTGATGTTATATTAACAACGACTAACAATGATGCGGCAGTTGCTGATTTTATTGAGAATTATGTGATTTAATATGAAAAATTGGTTTGCTCGTGTCATACTTGGCGTGATAACACTGATACTATTTCTAGGCATTTTTTTGCTGAGTGATAGTCAACATTGGCCTGCTCGTGTCACAATTGGTTTGACAATCATTTTATTTGTCATGGTTAATGTTGGATTTACCTGGCTTTTTTGGCAATCGCGTAAGCAATACTTAAATGAAGAAGAGGACAAGTAGATTTGCTTGATTTAACGCACGAACCGCAACCAAAATATTTTTTCAAAGAATGATAAATTTTATTATTGTCACTTTGTTAATCATGATAGCGCCAGTACTATTAGGTATTGCAACATTACAAAATTCTGTTGCACGACAAGTATTTTTTGTCCTGCTAATGTTTTTAATATATGGTGTAATTGGTTATTACGCTTATCGCTTGTTAAAAAAAACCACGATAAAACCTATTTTCCATAAACCAAATATAAGATATTGGCAGCATATTTGGTTTATTATGGGTGCTTTTCTTGTCATGATAGTTTTAGAAACAACTATTAATCTTTTACGAATAAAATTAACCGGTGTTTCGACAACGGCAAACCAAACAGCTATTGAAAAATTAACTTCAAATTTGAATGTGACGATGGTTGGTGTGGTTATATATGGGGTTTTTTTGGCACCTATTGTTGAAGAAATCATTTTCCGAGGGCTAGTCATTAATTATTTTTTTCGCCGATCATGGTGGTGGGCCAGCATTATTTTATCCGGCCTGTTATTTGCCTTTCCACATATGGGCCAGATACCGACCAACCTGGCTGATTTATTGAGTTATTTGATTTATACGAGTATGGGTATAGTGCTGGCGGT